>JAIOHN010000253.1 GCA_019912985.1 Anaerolineae bacterium
ATGCTAAACAGGGTAGGCGACGGTTAGATTTCTTGACATCAAGCCATAATATGAGTACGCTATCGGTAAGTTACACGATTTACATAATTCGTGTCAAATAGATTTCTTTAAGGAATTATTGTTTGTGAAACGTCCCACTCAGGCCGACGTGGCTCGTCTCGCTGGAGTCTCACGGGCGACCGTTTCCAATGTGATGAATGGTCGCGTCGACGATAAAATTCCTGTCTCCAAAGAAACGCGCCAGCGTGTTCTTGACGCGATTGCCGAACTTAATTATACACCGGATATCCGTGCGCAATCGCTGCGCAGTGGCAGCACCAAGACTGTTGGCGTAATGTTACCTGTCTACGAGAACCCCTTCTTCTGGCAAATCCTGACAGGTATATCAGCTGAAGCAGAAAGAAATAACTACAGTGTTCTGCTGACACCTGGCTCGGATGCGCCTCAGCGCGAACAATATCTCCTTCGAGAACTGGCTCAACAACGTATAGACGGACTGATACTCTTATCAAGCTCCAAACACTTGCCAAATCCGGTTGCGCAGCAACTTCACCAGTCTGCCAAACCCATCGTGCAGATTTCCTCTGCCGATTCTAAATTTGCCTACGCCCATGACCACCTGCATGACACTTATGCCGACGGCGCACGAGCCTTGTTGGAGCATCTGATTGATCTGGGACACAGGCGCATTGGCTTTGTCTATGGCGTGGTGCATGAACCCCAGGGGTATGATCGCTTGTTGACTTACGAAGCAATCATGAAGGAGACAGGATTTTATAGCCCGGACCTTGTGGTGCGATGCGGTCAAGCCATGGAAGATGGTTATAATGCCACCCTTCGCTTGCTGCAACAACCTTCACGACCCACAGCTTTGCTCGCCATCAACGACCTACTAGGTTTGGCAGCGATCCGGGCGGCTGTTGACCTTGGGCTTCATGTTCCGGGTGATGTCTCAATCGGCAGTTTTGACAATATCCCTTTTGGGGTCTACAGTGTGCCACGGTTAACTACCGTTTCAGGAAATCCACAACAGCTGGGTTGCAGGGCATTTCAATTGTTGTTATGGCGAATTCAGGACCCGGAACATCCACAGGAGGTTGTCCGTGCAAGCTCGGCACTTATCATCCGTGAATCAACCGGGCCTGTGCCTGAGTCATAAACCTTGCATCGGAACACAGGTTTACTTGTTTGGAAAGGAGATCGCTTATTGAGCAAATGTAAAACAAATTGTCACGAGTATGGGCAAATTCAAAAAGGAGCATTTTTCATGTTAAAAAAGTTTGTATTTCTGTTCTTGTTGTTGATGGTTCTCACGCCAGTAAGCGTCAGTATCGCGCAGCCCTCCGGCCTGCCAGTGGATGTTCCTCGTGAGGACTTGTTCGTCGTCGATCAGATCCTCCGCTGGTCCAAACCCGGCAATGATAATTTCTGGGTTACTGGCGCGGATAATCCGGCGACCCGACATGCTCTTTCGTTTGATACGTTGTGGCTCCGTGACCAGGAGTCTGGAGAGCGCTTGATGGACGTTGCCATCTCGCAGCCGATGTACAACGCTGACTATACCGAGATGAGTGTGGACCTGCGGGACAACATCTTTTGGACCGATGGAGTGCAATTCACCGCGGACGACCTGGTCTATACCGTCGAGACTATAAAGGCGAACTCAGACCTGAATGCCAGTGGTTGGTCTTCGTCGCTCAATCAATTCATGGACTCGGTCGAAAAGACAGGTGATTTCAGTGTGACATTCCATCTGACTGAGCCAAACCCGCGCTTCCATACACTGTTTGAAGCACGCTGGAATGGCGTTTACATGATGCCCAAGCATTACTTCGAGAACATCGATGACCTGGCAACCTTCACCAACTGGGGTGAAGACGTGCCGATCCTTGGGGCTTACAAATCGGTTGACTTTGACCCGAATGGCTTCTGGGAACTGTTCCAGCGTCGCGATGACTGGGAACGGTCGCCTGCTGGCATCGAAACTGGCAATCCTGGTCCGCCATATGTCCTGACCATTTTCTATGGTGACAGCACCCGCAAGACGATTGCGATGTCGCGTGGTGAGTTGGACGTCTTATTCGACCTGGATTTCGAAGCCTTCGAGTCGCTGCTCGATACGACCCCCACGGCCCGCTCATGGTACACGGATTTCCCCTGGGCCTATCCTAATGAAGTCAGCACCCGTAGCCTGACCTTCAACTATGAAACTTATCCTGAATTCCAGGATAAAGACGTACGTTGGGCGCTGGCGCTGGCGCTGGACATCGTCGATCTACAAACGACCTATATCGGTGGTGTCGCCAAAGTCACGCCGTTCCCGGTACCGGCAACCCCGGCCCTAGCCAGGATTTACCTCGACCCCATGGAAGAGTGGCTGCAGAATCTGCAAATCGAACTCAGCGATGGTACGATGTACAATCCTTACGACCCGAGTGTTCCGGATCGCATTGCCGAATGGGCCCAGGGTCAGGGGTATGCCCTTACAGGCACGCCGCGTGAGGTCTTCGGTTCTGGCTGGTGGAAACATGACACCGATGCTGCCGCCAGTCTGCTGGAGAAAGCTGGCTTCAGTCGCGATGATGGTGGCAACTGGCTCAAACCTGATGGCACACCCTGGACGATCGAGATTCAGGCTGCGCCAGATGAGCCGGATGCCTTCCGTATTGCCAATGCTGCTGCAGATATGTGGAGCGACTTCGGTATTGATGTGAAGCTACAGGGTCTGGAACGCGCTGTGTGGGAAAGCAATCTCTATACCGGTCAATTCCAGATGAATGTTCCCTGGTTCGCGTTTGCTCAGGTGTCGGGTGATGCCTGGCCGGACTCACGCAACATCGATCCTGCCACGACCTATGTACCGGTAGGTGAAGATACACGAACCGTGGGCGGCAACTATATGGCTGCGTCACGCCTGCAGGATCCGAAGATCAGTGAGTTCATTGACTCAATGATTCCGATCAACCCTGATGACCCGGCAAGCGTCGAACTGGCGACTGATTTCTATAAGTACTGGACTGAGAATATGTTCGCCATCACGACCATCAGCTTTAAGAAATTCATCACCTGGGATGAGCGCTACTGGACAGGTTTCCCCACCTTTGAAGCCCCCAACTATCAACCACTGTACTGGTTCGAAGGTGGCAAATACGGAATCCAGAGCCTGATGCCGTCAGGATCGTAAGATAGGCAATTCAGGGTGAGGACAGTAAGACACCTCACCTGAATTGAAAGAGGGGGCGAACTGTATGTTCGCCCCCTCAATCGCTCAATCATGTTTAGGTCGGTATATATTTAGTAATGCTAAAACTACTTTATCAATAGGCTAAGGTTATGGTATGACTTTACTTAAAGAATTTATCCTGCCAAGGCTGGTGCAGTGGGTGATTGTCATTTTTGTTGGTGTGACTGTGACCTTCCTGATTCCACGTCTCTCGCCGATTGATCCAATCAGTCAGGCGGTGGGTCGGTTGACCTCTTTCCAGACGATCAATCCTGAGGCAGTGACTGAGTTACGCGACACACTCGAAGACCTTTATGGGCTTCATGGTTCCATTTTCGATCAGTATATTGCTTTCTGGCAGCGAATCCTACGTGGTGATCTGGGTCCATCGTTTGGCGCATTTCCGCTGCCTGCCAACGAGATCATTGGCAGGAGCATCGGCTGGACAGTGGGCTTGCTCGGAACCTCCGTCATCCTCTCATGGGTGCTCGGCTTGTTTCTCGGGTCGCTGGCTGGTTATTACCGTGACAGTTGGTGGTCTCAATTGATGGACAAATTCGTGATTGCCGTCTATCCGGTGCCTTATTACATCCTGGCGTTTGTACTCCTGATGGCGTTTACTTTCTACTGGCCGATTTTCCCGCTCCTCGGTACCGTCGGCGGCAAACCGGAGTTTACCTGGGACTATATCGGCGATCTGATCTACCATAGTTTCCTGCCCGCCCTGTCCATCATTATCGGTGCGACGGCCTTCCGATTCATCATGGCGAAGGCGCTGTCTTCGACCGAAGCATCGAGCGACTACGTGCAATTCGCCGAGATGGCTGCTGTCCCAAAACGGAAAATTCTTATTTCCTATGTCACCCGCAACACGATGCTGCCACAGGTTACTGATCTAGGCCTGTCATTGGGCACAATCTTCAGCGGTGCAATCATTACCGAAGTCGTATTTGGTTATCCAGGGTTAGGGACAACCCTGTACAACGCCATTAATTCGGCAGATTACAATGTCATTATGGGTGTTACACTGCTGTCGATAGTCGGCATCGCGACGGCGTCCTTGCTGGTGGACCTTAGTTATCCGCTGGTGGATCCACGTGTACGCTACCGTTAGTCGATGTCGGGAGATGATTTAATGGCTACCATAAGAGACCTTTTCAGATTTAGCCCTTCGTTCCGAGTTGGCGCGATCATACTCGTGATCGTTCTTATATTGTTAATCCTGTCCTTTTTCTCGCCCTTCGAACCAGATGATCGTCGTGTTGTTCCCCGCAATGAGCCGCCTTCCCAGGCGTACATTCTAGGGACGACTTCGACAGGACAGGATGTCTTCTGGCTCCTCACTTTTGCCATCCGCAACACGTTGATCGTTGCTGGCCTGGCTGTCGTGATCGGGCGCGGCATCGGTGTTATGCTGGGCATGATCTCCGGTTACATGGGCGGGACCCTGGATCGAATACTCTCCTCTATCGTGGACAGCTTTATTGTGATTCCGCGGTTGCCGCTGCTGATTCTCATCGCGTTTATCCTGCGCAGCAGCATAACAGTGGTCGCTCTGGGGCTGCTGTTAGGTTTCCTTGACTGGGCCTATCCATCCAAACGCTATCGTGCCCAGATTCTCAGCCTACGAGAGCGCGAATTTACCCACACCGCGGTGTTCGCAGGGATGAACACTGTGAAAGTCGTGGTGCAGGAGCACCTGCCTTTTCTCATTCCGTTCTTGCTGGCAGATGCGGTCAGCGGCTTCTTGTTTGCCATCGGCATGGAGGTCACCCTGTCGGTACTGGGCTTGAGTGATCTGAGCACACCGAGTATCGGGACGATGATCTACTGGGGCAATTATTACCAGGCGCTTCTGACGAAAAAAACCTGGGTTTTGATTGCGCCTATCGCAGCATCAGTCGCGATCGTGGTGGGCTTTTATCTCTTTTCGATTGCTCTGAGTCGGTATCTTGATCCACGCACGCGGATTCAGCGGATGGCGGTCCAGAAAGAAGTCGAAGCACCGGATCAGGAGGAACTCATGGCGGAGCAAGTTGTGAACCATGCCCAGGGAACAAACCTATGACGACCATTGTAGAAGCTCACAATCTGAAAGCTTATTATGTCACCCAGGCTTATGGTGTCGAGCGTACCGTCAAAGCAGTCGATGACATCTCGATTCAGATCAAAGAGGGTGAAGTCTATGGCATCGCCGGGGAATCGGGCTGTGGCAAAACGACGCTGCTCAAAGTGTTGCTCGGCGAGTTCAAACCGCCGCTGACGGTTGTCGGTGGCTCGGTTAGCTATCATATCGACGGCCAGGACCTGAACTCCGCGAAAATGTCTGAGGAAGTAAAGCATGACTTGCGCTGGAAAAAGATTTCCTACGTGCCACAGGGATCGATGCATGTACTCAACCCGGTGCGACGCATCCGCGATACCTTCCACGACTTCATCTCAGCACATCGGCAGGTCAGTAAGTCAGAGGCGTATAAGATCACCCAAGATTACCTTCGTGACTTGGGTTTACCGGCCAAAGTGATGTCGGCCTACCCGCACCAGCTTTCCGGTGGGATGCGCCAGCGCGTGACCATTGCCCTGGCGACCATCCTCTGGCCCAAATTGATCTTTGCCGACGAGCCGACGACAGCGCTGGATGTCATTGTGCAGCGTGGTGTTATCCAACTGTTGAAAGAGATCCAGCAGCGCGAAGGCAGCACGCTGGTCCTCATCACGCACGATATGGGTGTTCACGCCAACCTGGCCGACCGCATCGCTGTGCTGTATGCCGGTAAGTTGGTCGAAGAAGGGGATACCCGCAGTATTCTCCACAGTCCACGCCATCCCTACACTCAATTCCTGATTAAGTCCTTGCCGAGCCTGGACGAGCGAAGTGACCGGGTCAGTATTCCGGGTCGTCCGCCGGCATTAGATAAGCCTCCAGCGGGCTGCCGTTTCCATCCACGCTGTCCCCTCGCCAAAGATGTCTGTCTGACCATTGATCCGGATATGATCACAGTCGAACCGGGGCATCGAGTCGCCTGTCATGTTGTCGCCGAGGAGTTGAGCCATGCACCAGCCTGAACCGTCCCTGTTGACCGTTGACCACCTGACCAAGATCTTCCACATCCGGCAGGGCTTTTCTAGCACGGAATTCCACGCAGTGGATGGGGCCAGCTTCACCATTGACGCCGAAAAGCCGGAAATCTTCGCGGTAGTGGGCGAAAGTGGCAGTGGCAAAACCACGCTGGCACGCATGATCCTCGGCATGGAAGAACCTTCGACAGGGACACTGCGTTACAAGGACAAAAGCGTTGCCGATTTATCCAAGCGGGAAAAGCGAGCCTGGTTCTATAAGCAGGTGCAACCGGTGTTCCAGGACCCCTTCGCCGCGTTTAGTCCGCTCAAACCCATTGACCATTACCTCTACGAAACCGCGTTGAACTATAAGATGACCAGCAAACAGGCTGCCGATGAGTATATCAACGAGGTTTTGCAGGAAGTCGGTCTGAGCATAGCCGAAATCAAAGGCCGTTATCCCAACGAGCTTTCCGGTGGGCAAGCCCAGCGCGTCGCGATTGCACGTGCTCTGGCAACTAAGCCATCGCTAATCGTCGCTGATGAGCCAGTTTCGATGCTGGATGCCTCGCTGAGGATGTCGATTGTGAACATGTTCCGCGAGCTCAAAGAGAATCAGCAGGTTAGCGTCATCTATATCACGCATGACCTGGCAACAGCCTATTATGCCGGGGATCGAATCGCCGTGATGTTGCGCGGTTGGATTGTCGAAATGGGACCGGTCGAGCAAGTGTTAGGTAATCCACTGCATCCCTACACACAAAACCTGAAGTATTCGATCCCCAAAGTGGATCCTGATGATGTCTGGGACGAAAAAGTCGATTTAGCAGTGGTCGAGGCCGATGAATATACTCGGACAGGCTGCAAGTTCGCTGGACGCTGCCCGGCAGTAATGGATATTTGCCACAATCATGTTCCGCCCGACATCGAACACCAGGGGCGCACTGTGAAATGCTTCTTGTATGATGACGAAGCAATGAATCAGGAGCCAGCCACCGAGGATGCAGTTTGAGCTCCGTGATCCCTCTGTGTAGTGATGTTTTCGGTATTATGCAGTGAACTGAGAAGCATCTTCAGATTAACACCCGTCTAGATACTGAGTCTTTTTCTGGCACTTCTGCTTGCCGGATGGATTTCAATGTACTCGCATTCAAACCCGTCAAGTTATCTGTATCCGATTGGGGCCGCCACAACCAGTCTGCTTCTGTTCCATATTTTGCGTCAGTGCATCGCTGTGATCCTGTGGCACAAGCCACAGTACGACTGGGAGCTATGAGCCGTTTGCACCTGGGTTCACAGTGCATCAAATCTGTCCTATCGCAGGAACTTTCTGAGAGTACGGGGGTAGTGGCGACATTTTGACTGATGAGTATCTCGGTCATGATAGAAGGGAGGCAAAAGCTGTCCCTGTATGACGTTTTCTGAGAGGGTAAAACGCCATTCAGCGGGTTGCGCTAAGCTATCGCCGTATGAGCGTTTTGCCTCCATCAGTCAACGAGTCTCCACTACCGGGAAATAGACTAGTCAATATTTTGACTAACAGACAGGGAACAATGCCATTGCCAGAGAAAGTGGTTCGATCATATTGTCATCCTGTGCCACCACACTGGCGGACACCACCAGCATGAGCAGCAGGATAAACATCAGACTACGAATGGGACTTCGTTCGTTCATGTTCTCCTCCAAGTAGAACCAGATAGGGAAGGGAAGTAATCGCTTCTTCCCTACTGTACGAGAAGCCTTTTCCCGATGTCATTGGTGCGTACACCTAGATAGGCCGGGAGATTTTCCCAACTCGGGTAGTCCTGAACCTTCACGCATCACAATTTTGCTTAGCTTGGCAGGTGAAGCGGAGGAAGTATCACTTTCTGCCCGCTCTTTGTGCTGCTGTTTTGTATGCTTCCAACGTGCTGCACGAAGCCAACAGCATAGGGCGATCCATTGAGCTTTCCCAAAACACTGCGCGCTTTCTGTTCTTCCAGCAGTTGAGGGGAGGCAGGCAGAACATGCAGGTGATTGTCACAGTTGCTAGGTCTGATGCACTTGGTCAACATACGCGGCGCATCTTTGCGATCTGCCGTCAACACAGTGACAGACTGTTGTGTATGACATAATCTTTATTCCCTGTAGTGACGGGTGTGACGTGTCCTTGCGAGCCGGTGTCGACCAGCAGGACACAGGGTTAGTTCATCCCTGCTGAGCGCAGGATTTGCCCCAGGCCGAAGGCGATGTTGGTGGCGGAGGTGGACTTGACCACCCACAAAGGGGGTGGTCAATACGAGGATACGGGTCATGAGTTGTCTCCCATGGATAACGCTGCTGCGAGGGATGGCGAAGCTGAACAGACTGCACATCCCGATGAGCGTGTGCTGGGGGCTATGTCGCTCGCAGAGGATGTGCGGCGATCATTGAAGTTATACTCGCTGCGCTTCTCGATCTCCTTTGGCTGCCACACCGGGTCAGATTTGCAAGGATGCAGAGCGAATTTGGAGATATTTGCGTTTGTCGTTACATTAGAGAATGTTTCCGGTTTATTAGAGTCTAATTGTGAACAAGCGTCAAAGTGTAACTATCCGTGAAGTCGCGAATAAAGCAGGGGTTGGGCATAATACCGTTTCTTTAACCCTTAACGATAGTGATCGAGTGCGCCCAGAGACCAAAGCAAAGGTGATGGCGGCGGTCAGGGAATTGGGTTATGTGCCGAATGTGGCCGCCCGCAACTTCCGTCAAGGCACCGTGAGAACAATTGGTGTGATGATCCCTCACATTCACAACCCTCTCTACTGGGATATCGTAGCCGGGATCGAGGACGAAGCCCGAAAGCATGATTATGGCATTGCCCTCGTCAACACTGACCTCACCCCCCAACGTGAACAAGACTTCCTGCGTGGGTTGCTGGAACGGCGGTACGATGGTCTCATCCTCATGGCGACCCATACACATTCCGTAGAGACCCCTACTGAAGTGCGTGAATTGCTAGAACAAGGCAGCGCGATTGTCGCCATTGGCAGCACCTGGCAAGAAATCGACAAGATCGAACCCTATCCACTCGACGCTGGCCCCTTATTGATGGAGCATCTGTACAGCTTGGGTCATCGGCATATCGGCTTTGTGCTGGGCATTGCACATGAGGGTTTGGCATCGGATCGTTTAGACGCATATCGCGCCTTCACGCAAAAGCATGATTTACCGCAGATTATCGAGACCTGTGGGCCGATGATCCCAGACGGGATGGCTGCCACCTGCCGTCTGCTGGATCATCCCGATCAACCCACTGCCATCGTTACCGTCAATGATTATCTAGCGATCGCCGCAATGCGGGTATTGAGCCAACGGGGGTTGCGAATCCCAGAAGACATATCATTAGCCGGGTTCGATAACATTCCGCTCTCACAATATCTCACGACGTCACTGACAACAATCGACATCGGTGGCGCTGACCGAGGCCGTGCCGCAGTCCAGCTTTTGATGGACCGGCTCAATAATCCACAGCGCGAACCCCAGGTCGTTAAGTTTCCAGCGATACTCCAGATTCGCGAATCAACAGGGCCACTCAAGCGGACTTGAGAATAACTCATTTTCTGCGGTTAATTACAATCTGCAGCGAAACGTCAGTGGTCGTATAGCTGTCTCTTTTTAGCCACGTAAGGTTGAATTACGAGGGTGGGGAACAAAATTTAGCGAAATTCGAGTTTGCCTATATTAGCGGAGTCCTTCCTTAGTTGAGCAGCAGCGATAGGCGCTGACAGCGTATTGTTAGCGGAACTTCAGTCGTGCTCATGATTCCCCTCGCTTCGCTTACAGCCTGGGCATTTGCTCGCTATCCCTTTTCCGGTCGCGAGATCTTTTACTTTCTCATCCTGGCCCTCCTGATGGTCCCCGGTGAACTCACTCTGATTCCATCTTTTTTGTTGGTCAAGGATTTAGGTCTATTGAATACGCGATGGGTGCTGATTTTGCCCTACATTGCCGGTGGGCAGGTGTTCGCAATTTTCATTCTCCGTGCCTTTTTTTCGAGCTTACCGCAAGAAATGCTTGAAGCAGCTCGTATTGATGGTGCAAGCGAATTACAGATTTTCTACCGGATTGGTATTCCCCTCTCGAAATCCATTCTGGGTGTTGTCGCCATCATCCACTTCTTGAGAACCTGGAATGACATTGTCTGGCCCCTGGTAACGACATCTTCCACCAGTCTGACAACGTTACCCATTGGGATGTATTCTTTCCAAACAGCCTGGTACAGTATTTGGGGACCACTCATGGCTGGGTACACGATTGCTTCCATCCCCCTCATTATTTTGTACGCCTTTACCAGCCATCTCTTTGTTGAAGGCTTAAGCTCAGGAGCGATCAAGATGTGATGTGTACCCTTTGTCGACAAGTTAAATTGGCTGAGGCCGTGCTGGTGAAGTTCTTGTCAGTTGTCAGTCATAACTAAGGTGAATCTGATGCCTGGCTTTCCCGCCCACGGGAACATGGATAAGCAGCGATGACGACATTTCTTCTTGTGGGGAGTTTAATATTTGAGGAGTGGGTTGGACTGAAGGGTTTCGTTCCCAATGATAAAGTAACAAACCTAGCAGTTGGTGGTACAACAACAGAATATTGGATAAACAACCTGGGCCAGGCGGCTGGTGCTGAACCAGTTGACGCTGTATTGCTCTATTGTGGCAGTAATGACCTGAACGAAAATATTCATGACACAGAGATTATCTCAAATGTATTACGCTGTGCTGAAATTGTTCATGAGCAAGTGCCAACGGCAGCATTTGCTTATTTCAGCATTATCAAGGCACCACAGAAAATTGGGAAATGGAAACTTATTGATCGAATAAATGCGGTCATTAGAACCAGTTTGCCAATTGGTGACCTTTTTGTTGAGACAAATAATGTCTTTTTTCGTGATGGTAGTCCAGTAGAGTACTTTTTTATCGATGATGGCTTACATTTGACAAGTGAGGCATATCTCACACTTTCAGCTTATGTGCAGCCTATTATCTCTAACTGGTTTCGAGAAAATGGCAATCCTAAGGTGTAGCGTTTCAACATAGCATGTTGAAATAGCCGTCGTTAGATTGGGAAGCTACAGACGAGCAATATCTGTACTACAAAATTAACGAGTGGTTGGTGGTCGCCCTAGACAAATCGGGCAGGGTAGGGCTATGAAATTGTCCGAAAATTTTTAGCCTTCCACCACGTTTTGAGCAGTGGAAGCAGATAAATCTTGTACACGGAAGTGGTCGAAACCCGTCACTCCTTTCTCACTATAGGATATTGAGCTTCTTGGATTTCCCCAAGAAGCTCTTATGATTGTCGTGACCTGCACCAACTTGTGAGTCTTATCGCTGTTGACCATGCACCTGCGTCAGCAGATCAGCGATGATATCCTCAGGGTGTTGTGACCAGGCCTTCTGATGGAACATCATCACGCTCACCGCGGGCATCTCGTTGAACATTTCCATCACGTCCATACCCACATCACCCTCGGTCGCATAGCGTTTTTCTTCACCGCCATCCCCGCTGAACCGCTTGCGTGCCTCGATCTCCAATCGGTCGTAATAAGGGCTAAAAATGGGCTTACTACGTGGATCAGCCATCCACTCACGGACGGTGGATTCCTTATCGAGGATGCAGGGCAAGTTTAAGGTTGATTCGAGTGTCACCGTCAGTGTGTGGCGAATATCGGCTGCTGAGGCCGCAATGAGCAGGTCAAAATTGCCATCCTCTGTGATCCACTGCTTGTATTCAGGATGGTAGTAGGCAAAGGCACGGAAATCGAGGTCAATCGAAACCGTTTTTGTTTCACCTGGCTGCAATTCGACTTTGGCAAACCCTTTCAACTCTTTCTCGGGGCGGGCCAAGACAGATTCACGATCATGGACATAGACCTGCACAATTTCCTTGCCAGCGACACTGCCTGTGTTCGTGATGTCTACCGACACGGTGACACCATCCACATCGTTGAAGGTACTGGTCGATACCTGTGGATTGCGATATGCAAAGGTGGTGTAACTCAAGCCGTACCCGAAGGGGAATTGCACGGGCATGTTTTTCTTGTCGTAGTAACGGTAGCCGATGAACAGACCTTCGCCGTAGCGTACCGTGCCTGCATCGCCGGGCCAATTGAGATAGGCCGGTGTATCTTCCAATTTGACCGGGAAGGTCTCCGCTAACTTGGCGGAGGGATTAACCTTGCCAACGAGAATATCAGCAATCGCACCACCGCCCGCCTGTCCCATCATCCAGCCTTCAAGGACCGCAGCGACATCATCAATCCAACTCCCCATGACAATTGGCGCGCCATTATTGAGGACCACAACGGTTTGTGGTTGGACTTTGGCGACAGCCTTAATCAAGGCAATCTGTTGTTTTGTCAGGTCGAGGTCTCTGCGATCATAGCCCTCCGATTCTTTGAAAGTGGGCAGCGCGATATAGAGAATAGCGACATCTGCTTCCTGTGCCAGCGTAACTGCTTCATCAATTAAGTCCTGACGGAAGGCATTGTCGCTTGGATAGCCTTCGGCATAGGTGAATTCTGCATCATTGACCTGAGACTGCAGCTCCTGAAAGGGAACAGAAACTTTGGTCGGGTTGATGTGCGAACTGCCACCGCCCTGGAAATGCGCGTGTTTAGCCGAGCGACCGATTACCGCGATTTGCTGCTGCCCTTTGAGCGGTAAGATGCCGTTGTTCTTGAGCAAGACCATGCCCTCGGACGCGATGCGACGCGCCAGCGCATGATGGGCTTCGGCATCAAATTCACCTGTTTTGGGTGTTTCGCTTGCCATAAACACGATTCGCAGAATACGCCGAACCGATTCATCCAACACGGCTACATCCAGCTCATCAGCCTGGACAGCATCGATCACTGCTTGCACGTGGCGAGCCTGTGCACCGGGCATCTCCCAGTCCAGTCCGCCTTTCAGGGCCGCAACCCGGTCACGCACCGCACCCCAGTCCGAGACGACCAGACCCTCGAAGCCCCATTCGTCTTTGAGGATTTTGTTCAGTAGTTCATCATGTTCAGATGCGAATGTGCTGTTGACCTTGTTGTATGCGCACATGACCGTCCAGGGTTGCGCTTGTTTGACTGCCTTTTCAAAGGCGGTCAGATAGATTTCACGCAGCGTGCGCTCATCTATTTCGGCACTGATGCTGAAGCGCTGAAACTCCTGGTTGTTGGCAGCATAATGCTTGAGTGATGTCCCAACGCCTTTGCTTTGCACGCCACTGATGAGGCTCGCCGCTAATTCTCCTGCAAGGTAGGGGTCTTCGGAATAGTACTCGAAGTTGCGTCCTCCTAACGGGGATCGTTTCATATTTGCACCCGGACCAAGGATCACATCCACATTGAGTGCGATGCACTCCTCAGCAAGGGCTTTTCCCATCTCGTGGATCAGATCGACGTTCCATGTCGAGGCAAGACAGGATGCGGTGGGGAAGCAGGTGGCAGGCAGGCTTCCGCCTCCCCATTCATATATATTCGCTAAGCGCCGCAGACCGTGGGGGCCATCGGCAACGATCATCTCTGGCACACCCAGTCGCTCGATTGGTGTGGTCGTCCAGGCACTCGCGCCAGTACAGAGGGCGGCTTTTTCTTCAAGTGTCATTTGCTCAATAATTGATTGAATGTCCATTCCACTCTCCTTAGTAATTCATTGAAAATGGGTAGATCTCTGGTTTGATGTTTGTCGTTTTGAAGTGGCTCTGTGTGCAGATTTAAGTTCTGATCTGGTGGAACGCACCAAGCTGCATCCGAGCAGTTCGTGATATTCTTTGATGATCAATTTGTACCGACCTGGTTGCTGTTCATGAGATTGCCGTTATACCAGCTTGCCCTTGAGGTGTAGCGCTAAGTTTATACGCGGATCTTTCCGCGTAATCGGGGCACATCGGCCAGCAGATGCTTGGTGTATTCGTGCTGCGGTGATGCCAGCACCTGTTTCACCGGCCCTTGCTCAACCAGTTCACCGTGATAGATCACCAGAATACGATCACTCACGTAGTGTGCCTGGCCGAGATCGTGCGTGATGAACAGAATGCTCATATTGTGATATTCGCGTAGGCCCATGAGTACATTCAGCACCGTGACCCGTAGTGAGGCGTCGAGCATACTGGTCGGCTTCTCGGCGATCAGGAGTTCCGGGCTGACAACCAGCGCCTGCGCCATCATGACGCGCTGAAGCTGCCCACCGAGGATCAGTCAGGGCGTTTTCGATTTCTGTACTGGTGATTAGCATCCCATCCATCAGACGTTTTTGTTGGAGGATGCGTTCTGAGAAGTGATCTTTTTCTGTCGTAATGTGCTGCCACCATGTCAAAGTGGCATGGTCACGCTCGTAGGTAATGTCGTTTATGCCTTGAAAGAGGATGGAGGTGTGGTAAGAGCGAAAGGCACGAGTCGGATCGCCGATAATGATTCCGATGATGCTTGTCTTTTGTGTGACCAGCATACGTGCTGCAAGGTTCGGTTTGAAATGATATTTGTCAATAATTTTTTGCACCTTCTGGCGTGTAACTGCGCTCACATCGAGGTGATTGTTGATTACCCTTGAAGCAGTGGCACGAGAAACACCAGCAAGGCGGGCAATATCATCTAAATTGAGCGACACAAAATGTCACATTCTAATTGTGGAAGCGCTTCCAAGAGCGCTTTCAATTAGTGTATCTTTGGCTGTATCCGCTTGCCTAGAAATATTCGTAACCCCTGCCGTGATGACAAATGTCATAATCGTCTATGGTATGAATTCAAGTGGGATTATGCTATCCCTATCCATTATTTCGAATGACACACTTTTGGGGGCGAATTTATGTTTGGTCAGTGGAAGTTGCAGGATTTTGCCGCAGGTGCTGGGCTAAATGCCGGATGTTCGGAGATGAGTTACGATGATACAGACTGGGCGGACATCTCTGTTCCGGGTGATGTTCACAGGACACTAATCGCTATCGAGCGCATCCCTGATCCTTTCTACGACCAGAATGAAAGCGCCTGTGCGTGGATGGAAGATCGGGAATGGTGGTATCGTCTGCGTTTCGAGGCTCCCGACCAGCCACTGCAGCCTGGCGAGCGCCTGCAGCTTGTGTTTCATGGGGTCGACACCTTTGCGACAGTATGGCTGAACGGTGAAAAACTGGGCATGACGCGCAATATGTTTCACCCCTGGGTTTTCGACGTGACCGAAAAACTACACTACGGCGACGTAAATGTCCTGGCCCTGTGTTTTGACCCGCCGATGCAGCATATCGACCATGATCATTTGCCGGAATTCAGTCTATGGGGCCGCAACCCGGAGCGCGTATTTATGCGCAAGGCTCAGTTTGGTTACGGATGGGATTGGGGGCCACGCCTGCCCACCATTGGACTATGGCGACCGGTGGAGCTGCGCCGGGAACAGTTGGTTGCCATTACCGGTGTACATTTTTACACGCTGGAAATCAATCAGGCTGAAAATCGCGCGCTGGTCGCCGCCCACGTTGAGTTGGAACGCTTTGCTGCGACAACCCCGCTGACTGTGCATGTGCAACTGGACGGTGTCCGGTTAGTGGAGCAAACGCTCATAGTCGATGGTGATACAGCGACAGCTTATCTGGTCGTTGACGAACCGCGCTTGTGGTGGACTCACGACCTGGGTGAGCCATATCGTTACACTTTAACGGTTACCGTTTCACAGAATGATGAGGTAGTGGCGACGGAATCACAGAAGGTCGGCATCCGAACGCTGGAACTCGATCAATCGGTAGACACTTCTGAACCTGGAACGCGCTTTTTCCGCTTTGTGTTGAATGGGGTGCCGGTCTTCGCACGCGGCGCAGATTGGATACCCACCGATTCGTTCGTGGGCGCGATTCCCGATGCCCATTACGAGCGGCAGTTGACCGCCGTGCGCGACGGCAACATGACCATGCTGCGCATCTGGGGCGGTGGCATCTATGAACATGACATCTTCTATGATCTATGTGACAGTCTGGGCATTATGGTCTGGCAGGATTTCATGTTCGCCTGTGCCATGTATCCTGAATACGACCCGGCCTTCGTCGAATCAGTATGGATAGAAGCGGAATATCAGGTACGCCGCCTTCGCAACCATCCCTGCATGGCGTTGTGGTGTGGCAACAACGAAAATCAGTGGTTGCATGAACGGCGGATGTGGCCCAACAGTTATGAGCAGGTTCCCGGCGCGTTATATTACCATCAGATTCTGCCCGAAGTGGTCGCGCAATGGGATGGTCAGATCGCCTATTGGCCGGGTAGCCCTTACGGTGGCAGCGATCATGCCAGTATGGAGGATGGCAATCGACATAACTGGGAAGTGTGGCATGGCAACGGTTATCACCGCCGGTTCGGTGAGGAACCCGTACGGGAAAATACACCGGAGTCGGTCTCTTATCTCCGCTATGCGGAGGATATGGGGCGCTTTATCAGCGAGTTTGGTATGCACGCTGCTCCGGTGCGCGAGACCCTGGCGCGCGTTATTCCGCCGGATCAACTTTACCATCACAGTCCATCAATGGACCATCACAACAAAGACAACCCAAAAAACAAGGGCGATAATCTAATGCTGGGAGTCACTGGCCTGCCAGAGACTCTGAATGATTACATCGATTTCAGTATGATTGCCCAGGCCGAAGGATTGAAATTTGGGTTGGAGCATTTCCGGCGGCGTAAACCCCACTGCTCCGGGACTCTCATCTGGCAGTTTAACGACTGTTGGCCGGTGCTGAGTTGGAGCGTCATGGATTATTATGGCTTTGGCAAAGCCAGCTACTACTATACCCGACGTGCCTATGCACCGATACTGGCCTCTTTCAAGGCCCTGCCTGATGGCGTTATCGAGCTGTGGCTAACCAACGACTCGCTTGATCCAGTGCGGGATGTGGCGCAGGTCACGCTGCGGAAGTTCTCCGGTGCGGTCCTGCGTGAGATACCAGTTCCGCTCGACATCAAATCCAATAGCAGCGTCTGTGTCGCCCGCTGGTCAGATATTGATCCCGCCGAGGATCACTATCTGGCGGTGCATTCCGAAAAGGGGACATTTGCCGCTAACCGGCACTTTTTTGTCATGATTAAGGACCTGGCACGGCAGCCGCAGCCCGTGATATTTTCGGTGCAGCAGGCATCTGCCCATGAACTGCATGTCGATGTTCAGGCTGATCAATTCGCTTACTTTGTCCACCTGGATGTGCCATACCTGGGCACGACCTTCAGCGACAACTATTTTGATGTGGAACCGGGGGCGACCTATCGCGTGACGATTCGTAATCCTGAACAGGATTTGTCAGCGGAGGATGTTACAATCCGCTACCGCTAAACCGATGGATGTGTCAGGCAAGAATATATGGTGAAGAATCTGTATCCGGTCGCTCTTATGCGTTTCCCGATATTTTCGACATGGATACTCTGGCACGAGTTAGTGTATCCGCCTGACCATCCGTTATTCTACCGAAGAATCAAACCACCCATTGGCGGCCTCGCAAATACCTTGATTGTGCTGCTGGTTGGCCTGCTGGCAAGTTGTGGCATGTGGACGCTGCTGCCAAAGTCACAGTCTTTCGTTGCGATCATGCTTCTGGGGGTTATGGGCTTTGTCAGCAACGCTTATGTTGCGAGTCCGGTAATTAGAATCAGCATTGCAATCAGCCAGGAACATACCCGGCATACCTACGTTCCGTTGTGCTTGCTCCCATCAGGCGCATTGGGGGCGATCTGGGCAATCTGCGCTGCGCACCTGCACCATAGTGGTATTGTGGGGTGGGTTGGCCTTGTGCGTAAGCTGTTTGCGGGGGTGTTCATGTTCCTCCTGCTGATGCTTTTGCTGACCACCAGACCTACCGGGGATACTTCCAATTTGCCTCAATATGCACAACTGATTCTCGATATGGCTGCACTGGGAATTGTGTTGTACACCGATCATGTCCAGTCGGCGGTCATCGGCGGCCTGGTTGGGATGCTGATACCAGCCTATAGTCGGGACAGTCTCAACACCGGATTTTGGGCCGCTGGAGTGTATTTTGCTGCGCAGACAATACCTTACCTGACTGCACTACTGATCCTAAGGCTGAATGCAGGTTTTACGCCCGTTGTGTTGAGTCTGATGGTGTTTTCCCTGATGCGGGATACTTTCATTGCGTTGCTATGGCGAGTGCTATTCTATTCCGTGAATGGAGACCTGCTGGATTTTACTCCGTAGCTTTGAAAGCAAGTCTCTGAGGTTCGTTTCTACAAACTCATAACGCGCGAAAAAACATTACATCAAATTACAATTAGCGCTAACATCGGCAGCTTAGGTCAGAAACATGGATTACGAGGCTCATTCTGAATATACTCGGATGGCGGCAATATTTGCGGGTGGTTTGCGCCGGTATTGAGATAAATCTCAGACAGTGAGCGTCGAATCAGGGCGGCCAGTCGATTGGCACCCAGAACCATGACTTTGCTGGCGAAGGCCTCAGACGTTGTATTGATCAGATCGAGCAGGTCTGGTAAAAGTGTCCCTCTGATGCGCTGGTGCAGTGGTAGTTGCCTTGAGCTGAAGCAGTAGCAAGATCACTGCGCATCTGCCGCAATAAATTCACAAACCGGTTTTCCTGCCCGACCATGCATGCCAGTGACAGCGCCAGGCCCATGGGAGCGCCTTCGTTGGTGGTGTGTCATTAGGTCGTGGATGGTGGCAATCGCCTCACGCGCTGGAGATGATCCAGGGTTCCCTGTTCAGGAGATAAGCCTATAAAAATCGCTCTGTCCGCCGCAGGAGTGGCCGTAGTGAATGTCTTTCTAGGTTCAATTTAATCGGTGTGTCAATAGAAAAGTCATCTGGGTCACTGCTAGACAATAATGCTATCATTGGTTATGGGTGACACCACTCTATCACTGTACCTCTCGGGATCTATACAAAACCGACCTATATGCCGGATGAATAGCTTGCTTCAAGTATTTTGCGATGATAGTTACAGGCACCCCGCGCTTCGTAATCGAATTAGAGTCTGGTTTTCAGAAGGTACTGTTTTGTACCTCTTTACTAAGCTAATTCTCATTATGAACAAATGCCTATCCATTACATTTCATATAAAGCCTTGGTATGGGTAGATTGAAGCATGTGAACGGATCTGACTGCATGACTTACCTCAGATATATCCCCTCTGCTCCGCTCAATCGATATATAGAACATCTCTATTACCTCGATGGTCGGATGCCCTATCCTCATGAGCAGATTTTGCCAGTGCCAGCTCTCGACCTAAAGATCAATCTGGGCAGT
>JAIOHN010000254.1 GCA_019912985.1 Anaerolineae bacterium
ACTGTGCGCGGTGCATCGCCAACAAACCGACTGGATTGGTTGATGATAACTATGGTCGGATGCGTCCTTATTTTCACAACCAGCGCGAGGCAGCTTTCTATCGTTGTCTGGCTCATGATCGCGGCTACGAAAAATGCGGACAGCGGGCGGCCCGGGTCTCAACGATTGATGGGCAGTTGATAACGATCCTGTCTCAACTGGATATTCCTGATGGATTCCGCGAGCGCGTCGAAGATGCCGTACGTAACCGCGTGGAGAATGAAGCATCCCTGCAACGGATGGCAGAAGTACAGGCGATTGTCGAACGCATTGATTTCAGTTGGGAACAGGGCTTCCTGGGCAAGGACGAGTATCTTGAGAAACGGCGGCAACTTCAGCAGGAACTGAATGCGCTGCGTCCGGTTGATTACGACGAGCTAATCGAAGCGGCAGATTTACTTGAGAATTTCACCACCTATTGGGATGCGTGTGCCGAAGTGGACAAGCCCGACGAGGCGCGCTACCAGCTTGTCAGCAAGATTGTTGACCGTGTTTTCGTTTACAACGACCAGGTTCTAGGAGTGGTATTGCATGGAGACTTTGCAGTGGTTTTGGGTGAAAACACAACAGCGCCAGAAGACAATTCTGACGCTGCTGAATGGGAGTCAATCTCCCAGAGTTTGGCTACCTTCTTGCGTAGCCAGTGCGGGAGCGACGGGATTTGAACCCGCGATCTCCACCTTGACAGGGTGGCATGTTAACCGCTACACCACGCCCCCAAAGTTGTGATGATGGGCATAGGATACCATCCACAGCAGGGGATGTCAAGATAAAAACCACATTCCCTGGAACTTGCCGCGCGCGCGGCAATGCGCTACGTTTAAGAGCGTTTTTCAAATGGGAACCCTGAAGATGCAGCAGCCAATTCAAGCCTACGCAAACAAGATTCTCCCCCTACACCAGCAGCAGGAAATCGTGAATAAGTGGTTGAGCGAACGCCTCAAGAGCCTTATCCCGCAGATCATGGGGCGCGAAAAGGTCGATATCTGGCTGGTCATCGCCCGCGAATATAATGAAGACCCGGTCGTGATGACCCTCCTACCTCGACCAGCCATGTCTGCTCGCCGCCGTACGATCCTCCTGTTCGCTCGCAACCCCGATGATAGCATGGAGCGACTCACAGTCAGCCGTTATGGGTTTGAGGACTTTTACAAAATCGCCTGGAATCCCGACGAAGAAGAGCAGTACGAATGCCTCGCACGCATCATCCGAGAGCGTGACCCACAGTCAATTGCGATTAACTTCTCGGAGGATTTCGCTTTCGGAGATGGGCTAACCCACAGCGAATACAACCTGCTTGCTGCCGCGCTCGGTGAAACCTACACTGCAAGGCTGTGTAGTGCCGAACGGCTGTGCCTCGGCTGGCTTGAGACTCGTTTACCGGCTGAATTAGATGCTTACCCCAGTCTGGTCGAGATGGGTCATGCACTGATTGCTGAAGCCTTCTCCACCTGTGTAATTCATCCCGGCATTACTACTACGGATGATCTGATCTGGTGGATGCGCCAGACCATGCATGATCTTGGATTGCAGGCATGGTTCCAGCCAAATGTCGAAATTCAGGCCCAGGATAACCAGTTTGCAGATTTCTACAGCGGCACCGAGCAACGAAAGGTAATTCTGCCGGGAGACCTCCTGTGGTGCGATGTGGGTTTCTATTATCTGGGCTTAGCGACTGACCAGCAGCAGCATGCTTATGTGCTGAAACCCGGCGAAACAGATGCACCTGCTGGATTAAAAGCCGCGCTCGCTGATGGCAACCGTCTCCAGAACATTCACATGGAGATGATGCAGATCGGCAAAACCGGTAACCAGGTGCTGCGTGATACATTAGAAAAAGCCTGTGCAGAAGGGATTAACGCCACAGTCTACAGTCACCCGCTTGGTTATCATGGACACGCGGCAGGGCCAACCATCGGCCTGTGGGACCAACAAGGCGGCGTTCCTGGACGTGGTGATTATGAGTTGTTCGATCACACCTGTTACTCGATTGAGCTGAATATCAAAAAGACTGTACCAGAGTGGGGTAATCAGGAGGTGCGTATTGCATTGGAGGAAGATGCTGTCCTGGCAAATGGTACCATGCGCTGGTTGTCGGGTAGACAAACAGCCTTACATCTTATTGGATAAGAAAAAATGACTTCTGAAGCAATGTTCACTGAATTGCAGCTTCAAACCCTTCAAACGATGGTCAATGGGATCATCCCCGCTGATGACTACCCTGCTGGATGGGAAGCTGGTGTCGGCGCTTACTTGCTCCACCAGCTTGAAGGTGATCTTCAACATCTACTACTCACCTACCGCGCTGGACTTGAGGCCCTGAATGCGGAGGCGCAAGCCATTCACGCCAACAATTTCAGTGCCCTTTCGCCCGTAGATCAGGATAAACTGCTTGCGTCCATAGAAGCGGGACACGTCCACACCAAATGGCCGATGAACCCACCAATGTTTTTCCGTATGGTAGTGGATCATGCCGCTGAAGGTTTCTACAGTGATCCAGGCAACGGCGGCAATCAGGATGAAGTTGCCTGGCGTATGATCGGTTTCGAGGTGCGCGGATGAAACATTACGATGCCATTGTGATCGGAGCGGGTGCTGGGGGCGGCGTCGCTGCCGGGGTGCTGGCTGAAGCAGGAAAAAGAGTGCTGCTGATTGAACGCGGAAGCGCACTTTCGTTTGAAGATGTTGGGCGCGATCATCTCCGCAACCAGCGGCTGTCGCAATATGGGCACAACGCCGGACCGGCAATCGAAGGCAACCCGCGTGTTATGGATCTTGGCACCTCGCAAATGACGATACGACCCCATGAAGGGGGTTATCAGAATAATGCCGCCTGTGTCGGCAGCGGTACCCGTGTTTATGGGGCGCAAGCCTGGCGCTTCATGCCGAATGACTTTCGCATGGCAAGTGTGTATGGTGTTCCTGAAGGCAGTTCGCTCGCCGACTGGCCTATCAGCTATGCTGAGCTTGAACCCTATTACGAACGCGCCGAGTGGGAAATCGGGGTTTGTGGTCAGCACAAAGAGATGACTCATTTGCCTGACTACGCGAAGCCTTACCCGATGTCATCCATGCCGATCAATCGTCAGGGGCAGATCCTACGCCGAGGAACCGCAGCGCTCGGTTGGCATACAGCAGCAGTCCCGCTACTCATCAACTCCGAGCCATATAATGATCGCCCCGCCTGTACCCGCTGCCAGCACTGTGTGGGATTTGCCTGCCCAGTTGATGCCAAAAACGGCACGCAGAACACCATGATCGCCCGTGCGCTGGCAACCGGCCATTGTGAGTTGCTCACGGAGACAATCGTCGAACGCATTACGGTCGATCCAGGCGGACATGCAACCGG
>JAIOHN010000255.1 GCA_019912985.1 Anaerolineae bacterium
ATGCCAGCAGCTTCGCCGTCAAGCGCCACGTACATCGGCGTCTTGCCAGCATCCGCCAGCGCCAGCGCCTTCTGCTGGATGCCGTTCAGACCAATGCCTTCGCGCTGCATCAGCTTCAGATTGCCGATTAGAACGTGATGCCCTTCGACCGTCGCCGACACCCCATGACCGGGGATGGCATCAAACCCCTCAACGCTGGCAAGCGCCAGACCGCGCGCCTGGACGCCTTCGACAATCGCCTGTGCCAATGGATGTTCGGATGCCTTTTCGACGGAAGCTGCCAGCCGCAAAACTTCGGTTTCTTCCCAATGCCCCGCCAGGATGACGTCGGTCAGAGCCGGTTTGCCATGCGTAATGGTCCCGGTCTTGTCGAGCACAATCGTGTTCAGCTTCTGGGCTGTCTGCAGCGCGTCGCCGGACCGGATGAGAATGCCGTGCTGCGCGCCCAGGCCGATCCCGGTGGTCAGGCTCATGGGTGTCGCCATCCCTAGCGCGCACGGGCAGGCGATGATGAGCGTTGTTACGGCGACGATTAAGGCATAGGCCGGTGACGGGCTGGGTCCGAAGTTGTACCAAGCTACGAATCCGATTATCGCCAGGATCATGACCGCCGGCGTGAAGTAACCTGACACGCGGTCGACGATCCGCTGGATCGGCACCTTGCTTCCCTGAGCATCCTGCACCATGCGGATGATATTTGCCAACGCCGTGTCTTTGCCCACTTTGGTGGCGCGAAACTTGAAGCTGCCCGTCTTGTTGATGGTCGCGCCGATTACCTCATCACCCATTTTTTTCGAAACCGGCAGCGATTCGCCCGTGATCATCGACTCGTCCACCGCCGACTGCCCGTCAACGATCTCGCCATCCACCGGGATTTTTTCGCCGGGGCGGACGATGACAACATCGTTGACCAGCACTTCCTCAACCGGAATGTCGATTTCTTGACCATCCCGCAGCACCCTTGCCATCTTCGCCTGCAGTCCAATGAGCTTTCGGATAGCCTCGGACGTCCGACCTTTGGCCTTGATTTCCATTGCCAGACCGAGCACCACCAGCGCGGTGACAACGACCGTGACGTCATAGTACACATCGACGAACTGGTCGCCGGGGAAGAACTGCGGGAACAACAGGGCCACCGTTGAATACAGCCACGCGGTCGCCGTGCCAATGGCGATCAGGGTATGCATGTTGGCAGAGCGGTGCTTGAAGCCTTCCCACATGCCGACAAAGAACTGCCGCCCAGAATAGGCCATGACGACCAGACTGGCGACGGCCATAACCAACCACAGGATGCGCTGATTGGTGCTCCCATGCGGGAACCAATCCCGTAAATACGGAAACCACGATGGGTATGACAGGATCATCGTGGGTAATCCAACGGCGGCAGCAAACCACCATTTGCGCATGAGCGCGCGGTATTCACGCCCGGCTTCCTGTGCTTCACCGTCCATCTCCGGTTCTGAGGCTTCTGCCGCGCGGACGGCTTTATACGGCCCCGCCTGTTCGACTGCCTGTTTGAGCCGGTCCAGATCGCCAATCGTCGATGAATACTCGACTTTCACTTCGTTGGTGGCTGCATTCATGGTCGCGTCGAAGACGCCCGGAACAGCCTTGAGCGCGTCTTCGATGGTGTTGACGCAGGCGGCACAATACAACCCGTTGATTTTCAGCCGCAGCGTCTGACTGCCTGTGGTATAGCCGGCGCTGCGAATCGTTTCGAGCAGGTCCTTGACTTTAGAACGTTCCGGGTTGTAATCCACAAAGACAGCCGTCTTCGCCGGGTTCACAAAGGCGTGTTCCACGCCCGGCAGATCCTTCAACGCCCGCTTCAGTGCCGGCGCGCCGGAACGGCTTAAACCTGTCACCGGCAGTTCGACACGAGTCAGAGGCTCGTCGACTGTTTCATGCCCAGTTTGAAGATGCCGGGCGTGATCATCTCCATAATGGTGATTATTGCCGTTGGGCGATTCGGACCCCGCCAACTGCACATACTGCTGGGGTTCAGCGTCAAAGGTTTCGACGCAGTTCTCCGAACAAAAGGAATACTCGTGTCCCTGGTATTCGCGAACGGCGAAGGCCGAATCCACTTCGACTTCCATGCCGCACACCGGATCTTTTGGCATCATTTCATACCTCCGCATTCAAGATGTTTCCATTCTACGTCGATGTGAGTGATCGTCTGTAGCGCCGTCCTGCCCGTTCAAAACCCCGCCGAATGGCGTGTGTCAGGCTGGGGTGGCATGCTAAAATGTTCAACAGGGGTCGCGTCATCCATAAATCCGCAGCGCTCCGCCCCTGACTGCATTAATAGTCGAGGAGATGGCACATGACCGAACAAATACGGGTCGTTCTGGCCGACGATCATGCCGTTGTCCGTGAGGGTATCCGTAGTTTTCTTGACGAGGTCGACGACATCGACGTAGTAGCGGAAGGGGTCGACGGTGAGATGGCGAAACACTTAATAAAGACCCATGTGCCCGACGTGGCTGTTCTCGACATCCGGATGCCAGGAGCGAGCGGCATCGAGGTGACGCGCTGGATACGGGAGCAGTACTTGCCGACTGCGGTGCTGATCTTAACCGCCTTCGACGATGATCCCCTGGTAGTGGCCGCGATTCAAGCCGGTGCCTACGGTTATATCCTGAAAAACGCGGACGCGGACGATGTTGCCGCCGCTGTGAGGACGGTGCATCGAAAGCAGTCGGCGCTCGACCCGGCGATTGCCCAGAAACTCATGGCCCACATGGCGCGCACATCTCAGGCTGGTACGCCGGTGGACCAGTTAACCGATCGGGAGCTTGAAGTCCTGCATCTGACTGCCCGGGGCCTGACGAATCGCGGTATCGGCCACGAATTGGGCATCAGCGATCGCACGGTTCAGGGTCATCTCGCCAACATTTATGCAAAGCTGCAAGCGAACAGTCGTACCGAAGCGGTGACGAAGGCCATTCAACTCGGATTGATTCATACGTCTGAAGATGTCTGATGCAAATTCATTTAGTGGGCATGAAACGACTGCGCGGCCTACGGGGTCAGGTGCTTCTCTGGATGCTGCTGCCGCTGATGATTCTGCTCATCTTGTTCTCGCTCACTGGCCTCCAGAGTCATCAGGAGGTCATGCATGCGCTGGCGATTGAAGAGACCAGTAGAATGGTGCGTATACTTGCACAGGCCATCTCTCTACAGTTGGAAATCGCAGCGCAACGTTCGCAAACAACTTTGGATCAGTTCCCCGTTGCCGATCTGAATCTGGAGAATCTGCTAGGCGATGTGCTCCTGAATTCGGCAACAACGGTTATTCTAGTCAATGAGCGAGGTGATCTGCTCCTTACAAAGGGGCCCATTTCGGTGACCGATGACGTGCTCGATTGGCCGGGTGTACAAGGAGCCTTCGACGGATCCAGCGGAGCATCATTTATATTGCCGACAGAAAGCGATCTGATCGGCTATGCCCCGGTCGCCGGAACCGACTGGGCGCTCGTCCTCCGCGAACCCTGGCACACGCTGAATGTCCCACTGATCCGATTTGAACAGACCATGCCGTTCATTGCCAGCATTACGATACTGATTTCAGGGCTGGCGCTGGTTTTTGGTCTTCGATTGATCGTTCAGCCGCTGCGCGCCCTCGAACAACGGGCATTTCAGGTCGGACAGGGCAACTACGATGCCGCTTCGACATCGGTGGGTGGCGTCACCGAAATTGAGGATTTGCGCCGGGCGATCCATGCGATGGCACAGCAAATTCGACAAAATCGAGACGCTCTCCAGGCCTATTTGGGTGCCATCACGGAGGCACAGGAGGGCGAGCGTACCCGGATTGCCCGCGAACTGCACGACGATACGGTGCAGCAACTCATTGCTCTGGATCATCGGGCGCAGCGAATCCAGCGTACTCTGAGCCATGATCCGGATCAGGCAGCCGAGCGCGTCACAGAATTACGACAGATGATCGATAAGGCCATCCACGATGTGCGGCGCATGTGTCGCGCCCTGCGGCCCGCGTCTCTGGACGAATTGGGGTTAGCCGCCGCCCTAGAGACACTGGCTCTGGAAGCCAACGCGACGTTTCGAGCCGTCGGTTCTGCTTATCGTTTGAGTGAGGCACAGGAAGCGGCTCTATACCGCATCGCTCAGGAAGCGCTCAACAATGCCTTGCAGCACGCCCAAGCCAAACAGATTAGGGTTGAACTCAGGTTTGATCAAGCAGGTGTTACTTTGGTGGTTTACGATGACGGGGTGGGATTTGAATTCCTTCAGGATTTCGATAATCTTGCACGGCGTAGGCATTTCGGGTTACTCGGTATGCGCGAACGCGCACAGTTAATTGGTGGGAAGTTACAAATTCAATCTGTCCCCGGTTCAGGGACAACAGTCACGGTTACCATCGCATAGCATTGTTTTCAAATTCTGATTGCAATTATTGTTTCATTCAAGTGCCGGCTCGCTGCCAGGTCTTCGCCAGAGGGTGTGGAGATAAACGATCGAGGCGCGTGTGTAATTTGGCAGTAGCAGATGTTTAAAACGGAACGGTCATAACCGCCTCAAGCTTGAGTTGGGCGCTATGTTGTCGTCTCTTTTTTGTCATGATTTCTGTCTCCACAAGTCTGATTGTACTCTCTTATCCCTGTTTCCAGAAATCCACGCGCAGTTCAAGACTTTCCGCCGCCCACAGAGACCAAAAGGATCTAGACATGGGCAAGGAAAAGACCTCAGCAGAGCAGACCATCAAATGCCCCAAGCGTGCCATACGCCAGAATAACGGGAATATTCATTGAACTTCTCCTATAACCACTTCCTTGATGTCAGTCGAACTTGGAACCACATTACTTTGAGCTTGTTCAGATAGAAGCACACGGTTAAAAGCGACAATCGCCACTTCAATCATAGACAAGTCTGGTTGCCGTGTCGTCAAATGCTGTAAAGCGAGATTAGGCATAACAATCAAGCGGATGAGTGAGTTATCCATATGCTTTGCTGTGAAACGCAGAATTTCGTAGGCAATGCCCGCAACTACGGGAATAAGTAGTATGCGCGAGAGGATGAGCAGCCAAAACGGTGGCCGACCGAATAATGAAAACACAAGTAAACTGACAATCACAACAGTGAGTAAGAAGGCTGTCCCACAGCGAGGATGTTCGATAGGATATTTTGCCACGGTTTCGGGTGTAAGCTCTGTACCTGCTTCATAGGCGTTGATGGTTTTATGCTCCGCGCCGTGATAACCGAAAAGCCGTTTCACGTCGGGAATACGTCCGATAAGCCAAATGTATCCAATGAGCAGTCCCAATCGGACGAGGCTTTCAATCAAGTTGACCACTATGGACTGATCGGACAAACTCAAAATGCGCTCTAACAGACTGGCAGTTGCGGAAGGAAGTACGAAAAACAATCCAATACCAAATATCAATGAGATTGCAACTGTTCCCCAGCCCAGCGGCCCGTTAAAGTTCACGTCCTCTTCTTTGCCAAGAGCTACATCCGCCGACCATAATAGCGCGCGTGTACCAAGACCAAGTGCATCCCACAGCCCGACTATGCCTCTTAGGAATGGTGTTTTGCTAATGCGACCCCGATAGAGTGTGGCATTCAATGGCTGCTCATGAATGGCGATATTGCCATCCGGGTCGCGTACAGCAATCGCCGCTGTATGTGCACCACGCATCATTACGCCTTCTATAACAGCTTGACCGCCATAAGAGAACTTGATTTCATTGACCGGTGAATTTTTCATTGGCTTTTTTACCTCATCGAAATTGATAATCAGGGTGATGGTCTCAAAGTTGTGACTGTTTCAACGGTAGCTGCCGCTGTTTCTGTAAGCACAGGCCGAGTCGGTAGTTCGAGTGTGATACTCAACAGGTCTTCAGGTGAAATTGCATTCGTCGCGGGCAGTGGTGTCGGTAAGCTGTAATTTTCTGGTGGTCGCCACATGAATATCTCCATAAATGGTAGAATGTTTATCACACGTTGTTGTTGACCTGGACGCAGCATATTTCGGAAAATACAAACGCTCGTGTCCAGCCCCCATGCGAGATACAGTAGCGTTGCGCGCACACGACTTTTAAGAACATTGGAGGATGGGATAGCAGCGTCAATCATGTTGGTTTCTTGAACCAAGAGTTATTTTTCCCGGTACCCTAAAAGCCTTAGCGCATTTCCGACCACGACCAACGTGCTGCCTTCGTGCAGAATGACTGTAAAACCAAGCTGAACGATCCCCAACACTGACGTGACAATCAAGAGTGCAATTACGCCAAAGGAAACCAGTAAATTTTGCTGGATAATCTGACGACTGGCACGACTCAAGCCGACTGCGAAAGGCAGTTTGCCCAGATCGTCGCCCATCAGCGCCACATCCGCTGTTTCCAGCGCCACAGCGGTTCCAGCCCCTCCCATCGCAATGCCTACGGTTGCTGTCGCCAGTGCAGGCGCGTCGTTCACGCCGTCGCCGATCATCGCAATTGCTTCATATTTGGCTTCTAACTGTTTAATGGTGTTGAGCTTATCCTCTGGCATGAGTTCCGCCTCTACATCTGTCAGTCCCACCTGCGAGGCGACATTCTTGGCGACCTCGTCGTTATCGCCAGTGAGCATGACGAGATGTTCCATACCCTGTTCACGCAACTGCTTCATGACCTGTCCGACATTTGGACGCGGGGTGTCCGCCAACCCCAGAACGCCGATGAACTGGCTGCCGTGGCCGATCACCATCGTCGTTCGTCCACTTCGTTCGAGTTCGGCTACCTTGCTCGTGACCGCTTGATCCGGTGGCATTTCCGGCGTTTCAGTGAACAGTTTGATCGAGCCGACCAGAACGGGTTCGCCGCTGACCGTACTGCGAACACCTCGCCCCGGCACGTTTTCCAGTCCACCAGCTTGCGGGAGTTGCAGTTTTTTCTCCTGAGCCGCTCGGACGACTGCCTGGGCCAACGGGTGATTGGACTGCTGCTCAACCGCTCCGGCAACCCGCAAAAGTTCTTCTGGGGCCGTACCGTTTAACGGAACAACATCAGTGACGCTGAAAGTTCCACTGGTAATCGTCCCGGTCTTATCGAAGGCAATGGCTTTTAAGCGACCCAAATTCTCCAGATGAACGCCCCCTTTGATGAGAACGCCGTTACGCGCTGCTTGCGCGATCCCTGCCAGCACCGCCGCCGGTGTGCCAATCGCCAGCGCACAGGGGGACGCCGCCACCAGCAGCAGCATTCCGCGATAGAAACTGTCTTGCAGGGGCAGCAAATTGAATAATGGCGGAATAACGATCAGCAGCGCAGTAGCGACAAAAACCGCCGGAACGAACCGGTTGGTAAAACCGTCGGCGAACTGCTGCGTTGGACTTTGCTGGCTTTGGGCTTCTGCGACCAACTTCACCACACGGCTCAACGTATTATCCGCCGCGACGCGCGTCACCTTAATTTCAAGCGCATTATCTTTGTTTACCGTTCCGGCAAAGACCTCATCGCCCGGGTTTTTCGTCACGGGTACGCTTTCGCCAGTGATGGGACTCTGATCAACGGTACTACTACCTTCAGCAACCTCGCCGTCCACCGGAATACGATCTCCAGGACGTACTACGACGACATCGCTTATCTTCAAAGCCTCGACCGGTTCTTCGGTGATTTGATCGCCGCGCTTTACGCGCGCCGTTTTGGGCATCAGCGCGCCTAACTCACCGATGGCATTACGGGCACGGTCCAGCGCATAGTGTTCGCCTGCATGACCAATCGAGAAGAGCAGCAGCAGAAATGCGCCTTCACTGAATTCACCTAAACCTGCTGCGCCGCCTGCTGCTGCCAGCATCAGAATATCGGTGTCCAGCTTGCCTTTGAGCAGCGCAGGGATCGCATGTGTTGCCACATCGTACCCACCGGCGATATAGGAAAAGATGTAAAATACGTTCGCGGCGACCAGAGTAAAGCCGAGAAAACGTTCGCCCAACCATCCAATCAGAAAGAAAGCCCCTGCCAACCCGACGAGGATGAGCGTCCATCGTTCCTGCATCCAGTGCGGCAGAAAAGTGGGTGCGCTGCCGTGATCATGCGCGTGTTCACCTTCGTGTTCTTCACGCTCGTGTGTTTCCCTAACTTGCGGCTTCGCTGCTGGTTCAAGAATCCTCGCTCCCATCCCTCGAATAGCGTCGTCTACCGCACTGCGCTGTAAAACGGTAGTGTCGTAGGCGACGAATATCAGCCCTGCGGCATAATTGATGCTGGCATGAAGCATCCCCTTCAGACCGCGCAGTTGTTTTTCGAGACTGAGCGCGGCATCGGCAGTGTGCAATCGCGCGAACGGAATCTGCTCATGGCGATAGCGCTCCGTAATTTCTGCTCCCGATTCATGGGCGATACGCTCAACTGCACCTAGAGTAAGAAGATTGGGATCATAGTGCAGACACAACTTCGCGTTCCCGCCCTCACGGACGATATGGGCTTTTTCGATCCCTTTATGGTTGGACAATCGGGATAGAAGCATATTGATACATTCGTCTTCAGCCCCCATTTGGGACAGCAGGAGAGAAAGATCGAGTTGTGTAGTGGTGGACATCGTTTCGCATCCTTGAGCACTTTGCGTTCCTAATTGGGACTTAGTATCAATATATGAACATTCATTCATGTATTGAGCCAAAAAAGTCGATGGTAACCGACTATCCGTGTTCGACGTGCAGCAATCCCTGTTTCACTAATTCATGCACATGGTCATCATCAAGGGTGTAGTAGACATGCCGACCTTCTTTTCGGAAGCGTACCAGGTTCATCTGTCGGAGTACCCTGAGCTGATGAGAGATTGCCGATTGGCTCATTCCCAACGCAACTTCTAACGTGTGAACACATAGTTCATTTTCCAGCAGCAGTGAAATGATACGCAGACGTGTCGGGTCGCCTAACGCTTTGAACAACTCACCTAAACGATTGGCGGTCGGTACGTTGATCAGTTCGCTCTGCAATCCCTCAAGTTGCTGCGGATGAGTCTCTACATCATGGCAGATCGCCTGGGTAGGTTGCGAAACAATCACCGATGTACCCCTTAATAGATGAATACCTATTCATGTATTCTACTATAAGGTCGTGTTCTGTCAAGGTCAGGTCCAATGTATCCACCGATCTGGCAAGCATCCCAGATACGTTAAATCACGAAACATCTCCACCGGAAACCTACGCCGGTTCTTCAACACACCATCAATCCTATTATAGAAGAACAGCGGATCGAACTCATTTTCCAGATTTGGTATTTGACAATTGCTTCGCTCTCTTAACTAAACACCCCCTCAAGCTGCTCTATAACCCGATACTTCAGCATTGCCACCGTCTGTGAGAGCTGGTTGCGCTCGCGTTCAAGGCTTTTAACGCGCACCTCGTACTGCTCCCTTATCCGCTTATTCTCCGCACGCAGCGCAATAACTTCAGCACGCAGGTTTGAGGACTCGCATTCATTGGGTGATTGTTTGTCCATAGCCTCATAAGCGGCTTCCAACAGGATGAATGACCGGGATACCTCGCTGGTTCTGACAAGATAGCCAGCTTCTACCAGACGGTTAATCTGATAATTGACCGCGGAGGTGGAAGCAATACCCGTGCCTGCGCCGATTTCACGGATACTGGGTGAATACCCCTTCTGCTGACGATACTCCTCAATGAAGTTGAGGATGTCCAACTGTCGTTCTGTAATCCGCTGATAGTCTACTTCCAGAGAAAAGTGATCCATCACACACTCCTATTCCAGACTCGCTTTAATCCAGTCGCCAACAGGCGCTTGACCTGCCATCAGATAAAACTCGTTGATGTCCTTACCCTGTGGCACTTGAATACACTTCACCGCCCGCGACAAACTGCTGATTTGCTCACTAGCCCCCTGCCCTGCCTGGTCATCATCCATCCGGATCAGGATGCTGGGGGCGGTGATAAACTTCGGGAACCAACGCGAATTGATGCGCTTGTTCGCAGCGCTGCCAATCGCTGCTACCGAGATCAAGCCCACCCCGGCCTGTCGCGTAATCAGGGCATCGAACTCCCCCTCGGTGAGCATAATCGGTAATCCAGGCTTGATGTCATCGGCTAGATAGAGGCAGCCTTTGATATTGCCGCCACTGACCTGGTGGTAGCGCTGCTCACCGGCGGCGCGGCGTACTTTAATGCCCCAGATCGCACCATCTGCCAACCAGGGGATGGTAATGCCACAGGGAACACTCAGCCCTTCAATAGTTTTCCACTCACGATAATCACCCGGAACATAGCCCAGACCCGCCCTGATGATGGTGTCTTCGGTTAATCCGCGTTCTTCTTCGAGATAGCGCCAGGCGCGTTTGCCTTCCCTGCCCCAGAGAGTATCCATCGCCTGATGAGCGACCTTTTGAGCGGACTCCTGCCAACCGGCATCTGGCGGCTCTGACAGTGGCTGCGCCTTCAGCTGCTGGGGGTGACGAGGTTGTTGTAACTGTGGCAGGTCACCCGACGAGAGCCATTCACAGGCTTCCTGGAAGGAAAGGTTGTGGTACTCCTGAAACCATGCAATAGCATCGCCCCCGCGACCACACTTGCCGAAGCAGCGCCAGTGATCCTCATAAACAACCAGCGAGAAGCCCTTCTCCTCGTTGTGAAGCGGGCATTTGTACGTGCTGTACGTATTGTTGCGATATTTCGGTTTGCCTAGATCGCGCTCGACCAGATCGCGGCAGTTAATTTGCTCTTTTATGCGCGTAACGTCAATCATGTCTTTCTCCGTTCAAATGTGGCGATAAGTCTGTTGCCTCATTTTTTCACTGCCTGAAGACTGAGAACTGCTAAACTCACAACATTTTGCCCAAAAAATAAACCTCTGCGACCCTTTATTACCCGTTAAAAACTCGGCAGTGGAAATGCCATTTGCCACAATGACATAATTCTGTTTTCTGTCATTTTCACTGACGCAATTCGGGCTATTCCTCAGTGACAACATAGGCTGTCGCTCCCCTACCCCGTGAAGATTTACGGTCGACTGATTCAAGAACTCCCGACTCGATTAGGGCATCAACGGCGGCATAAGCGTCTTTGCGGTTCTTGATACCAGTGCCGCGGTGGATTTCCCGTTTAGTAGGTGGCTTGTCTTTTTGCGCACGGACGATGAAATCCAGAATTTTCTGCTCATTTCTTACGTCCTGGCTGACATTTATTTCTGCCAGCAAATGATGTGCCGAGGTACGATATTCTTCAGTAAGCATCTGAGCACGTGCCCAGTGTGCCAATGAGATGCGCGGCGTTCCCTTCGCCCCATCCTCTACCCAGTCCATCAAGGTAAGGATCAACGATAGCTTCATGGTTAGCACGGGAAAACGTCCATAATTCCCGCGCAGACGCTCATCCAAACCCTGACGAGGATCAGTCAACGTGTGCATAGCCTCGGAATAGGTATGGAAGCGGGTCATCACTTCCGACTCCATTGAAGTTTCAATATTTGGCAGACGCACCGGATCATCCGAGTCGTAAAGGGCTTCCCACTCCGGTGGCGCGGGGAATGCATTGTGAATGCGAAGCAGCCGCGACTTTAGCCCCTCCATCTTCTGAGTAATTTCGGGTGTTGCGTCGCTGACCACATACTTCATGTCTTTTTCAGTGGGTGTGAGCAGCATAAACCGCGCCATCAGCCCACTCTCCCACTCGGAGTCGGTCATATAGCGTGCCAGCATGGTCGGGGTTGTTGCGCCGATCAGCGACAGCGATGGGTTGTAGACGATCAGCTTGCCATCACCGCGTAGTTCACGCTCCATGCGATCTGCACTATCGAACAGTTGCATGAGGGCTTCGGCGTGCCCTTCCATGTATTTCTTGGGAATCAGAATCTTGCTGGCTTCGTCGATGCTCATACCACGCTGACCAGCGAAGCGCGTTCCCAGGTCTTCGAGTTTCTTCTCACTAGGTAGAAGCTGGTCATAGTTGGCTGGCTTCTGCCCGGCGAGTTTCGCCATTAACATCTCAGGTGTGGTGGTTTCCGGCAGGAGCAGCTGTTGAAGCGTGCTGCGGACTAGCCTTGTGATCGCCTTCAAGCCGGTACTCTTGTGGTAGTACGTGGTTGGTGCAACCCAGAGGATATATAAGTTCGGATAAATATCGTCGAAGCTCAGACGTAGAACGGCACGACGCGCAATCGCTAACCCAGCCGCCCATAATGGCGCGGACTCCAGGAAAATGTGCGGCGTCATCGGCGATTTTTGCTTGAGCCAATTGGTGCAATCGCGGTGAAAGTACCCCACCCCATTCGCCGCTTCAACGAGCTTATCATCAAGCTGAGCGGCCTTCGGTAACTGCGGTACGTAAAGCTCACCGCAGTCTGTCGAGGCTTGCGGGGGTTCGGCTTTGGGATCGACGTACATAACCTGCTGCATGATCTGGTGATCTTTTGTCACCATCTCTTGCAAGGTTTGCCAACCAGCCGGGTTCTCCTGCGGATTAAGTGTCTCCAGCAGGAGCTTAGCTACCGGGCTGAGATTTAAGTCAGCGGGCACGTCCAGTTTGGACAGCACCCGTCTAAAGGCATAAGCGTCTTCTCTCGTTAGCTGCATGGTATACCCCTTCTGTGCGATTCATGAACTCTGAATGCCGCACTTTGCTGCCAAAGCACAGCGACAAACGAGGCGACAGGTGCGCGAGCGAACCACACAAATGAAGGGGCGCAGCTACCGAATCTGATGAAACGTTCTTCAAACAGTGGTATAATGCGACATATCGTAGAACAGGAGTTTGGCTCCCGTTCTTGTGCGGTTCATCGGGCCAGTCTGCGACGGGCTTGCCAAGCAGTGGCGCAGGCTGGTTCGATCCCCCAAAAGGACTTCCGCGTTCAGTCATCTCAAACTACTCCTTACACGGATATGTTTGCTCCTATAACACATTCCACAAATGCGAACATGCGTTCCAGCAAATCATATCACAATTTTGAAACAGTGTGACCAGTTGGAGGCAACAGGAATCGCTAAGGTTGGAGAATTCCTACCTTCTTCAGCAATCCTTAAGGGGCGTTAACTTGCAAAAATCGGGTATCTTCGCTATGATAAGTAGACAAAGCGAAAGTACCCGGGGCTTTTATCAAAGACCGCCCCGGCGGGATTTGGTAGAGGCTCTCTGGCAATGCTTGGCGGCGACTGACAGAGGGCTTCGCTGATTCTAGGAACTGTTGCAGAGCGTGGCTGGCAAGGCCGTGCCCGTTCTCCTGAAAACATCCCCTACTCTATGGACCCATAGCCACCATCCTCAGCATCCACTTTCTAATAAAATTCTTCTGCAACACAGTTTACCAGAAAAGGTAAAGCTGTGCCAACTACCTATTCAGATTTCTTTTGATTACTCTTTGGTCGGTCAACCCGATAAGACTGGTTGGAATATTCCTGAACTTCCTCAACGTTCACTACACGCACGCTACCCGTTCCAATTCGATAACTGGTGATTTTGCCAGTATCCGCCCAATAACGTATGGTGGAATGATCGCGATTTACAATCTCACCGGCTTCCTTTAGAGTAACCCATCCTTCAAATGGGTTGTCGAGTACTCTCGCCATTGTACTTGGCATCCCGATTCCTTCTGACAATTTCCATGTTGTACCACAAGAATACCACAACTTCACCCGCTAGGGTAAAGTTGATCATGAGTTTAACCAACTCAAGCAATATTCATCGAGTGTACTTTCTTGCAAAATCGAATAACCTGGCTGTTATCTGTTCAATCTCTTCACTGAATTCATCCTCAGAAGTCGAAAATATGACATCAAAATCATTATCACCACCCTTATTTTTGTGTATCCGCAACATTGCAAATTGAAGCTCATGAAACTTAGCATTGTACTTTTTAACATCCTCGTTGATGTCTTTGTCGAATAGAACTTGTATCTCCCATCGTAGCTCATATATCTTTTCGAGTTCTTTAGATACCCTCTGTAGTCGTTGGTTGAAGTCATGCTCTTGATCCTGCCGCTGCTTTTCTTCAGGGCTGCTATTCGTTTCATGTTCGGAAGGTTTACTGCTAAAGCTGAAAGGGCTTCGAGCGTATTTGAAGGCTTCTCTAATCTCTATGGCGACCTTTCCTAATTGACCAGATTGATGCGTTTACTGCCCAACAGCTCCTGACGCCACTTTTTGAACTCAGTATAGGCAAAAATAAAAGCTCCTACAGCCAATATCGTTTGGATTATTTGGATCGCGTCTGATAATGTCATAATTCAGTCCTCAAAGTGATCTCTTTTAATTGTGGCAATATGGTTGCTGCCACATTAATCGCCGTATTTGGTTGGCTATTTTGGTTCTCAACACCAAAAAATGCGGGAATTTTGCAAGTTTTGACCTATAAAGATCTATAAAGACCCGTTAAAAATTCGGCAGTGGAAATGCCATTTGCCACAATGACACATTTCCGCTTTCTGTCATTTTCACTGCCACAATTCACTCCTCTTGATTTTCTTCCTGGTTGAAATGGTAAACAGCAATGATTGTCTCCATGTCAAAGAGGAATCCTGTGCCCTGCCTACCCTCATAAGTTCCACACGGCTCCAGTTCCAACGTCTTCCGGCGATAATCGAAGGCTGATGGTGTGATACCCAAGTAACTCCCTGCTTGATAACGGGTCATAGGGTAGCGTTTTGGTGCGGGTAGTCCGACCTCGGCTGCTTGCTTTGTGGCACGTTTCTTCTCTCGCTTTTGCTCCTGAATATCCCTGTTGCAGTCCTTACAGACATGCTCGCCGTGTCCTTTCCCGCCGAATTTCTCATTGGCTCGGAAACGCCCACATATTCTACAATAATGCCCCTGTTGTTTTTTCTTCTTACTCATGATCTGCCCTACTCGTCTGATGCATCACCCTTCTTGGTGCGCGGTGTACTACTTTCCAGTTTCCCAATTTCATAACGTAATTCAGCAATCTCACGTAGCAGTCGTTCCATCTCTTCACGGCTTTGTTTGCGTTCCTCGATTACATCCTCGCGTCCCCGTTTGCGCTCTTCTTCTAGCTTGGCTTCGTAGTGATCGCGTAATTCGTCGAGTTTTGTCTCATAGCGTGATTCTATTTCGCGTAATTCCTTCTGAGCTTCTTCAAGTTGCTTCAATGCAGCGTCACGCTCCTGAGCGATGGCGAGCGTTCGCGTGAACTGTTGCAATGGCGTTTTGCCTGTATCAACATCAACAGCGCCAATAGAAAGATCAGTGACCTGGTAGCCTTCTTCGATACGTTCGGCGATTTCATCCCAATCCGTTGTCATGTTCTGGCGCAGGTAATTTATCGTGTTGATCACGAAAATGTCCTGCTCACTTAGCTCACGATCACCTTCGTTTTTAGCACCCTCAGAAAATAGATGCTCAAGGGATTCGTGTGTGACCCAGTTGTAGATTGTCCTTCGATCTACGCCAATCATTTTGGCGACTTTACTCATCTTCATAGTGTGATTTCCTGTGATTCGCTATGATCCTGTTGCCAAAATCATAGAGTTCGCGTATTCTTATGATTATACCTGATCTCTATGTTTCATGTGTGATTTTCTATGATTCTGACAAAAAAGACCCCCCTATATATATACAACCATATATATGGAGGCGTATTGGCCCGATTTCCATCCAGTTAGTCCATTTTCGACAGCCAGATGATGAGCAGAAAGAGGCGCAAAATGATCCGCTATAAACCGAATAAGACCCTGATTCCGCAGACTCCCACTGACTTCAACGACATAGATTTTCAGTGGGAACTTGATCCGACCATCATCACCTGGGATGGTGGCAATGGCACATCCAGCGCCTGGCACTTAG
>JAIOHN010000256.1 GCA_019912985.1 Anaerolineae bacterium
GTCGAACCAGTAAAGGCGATTTTGTCGAAATCCGTATGCGATGTAATGCTGGCCCCGGCTTCGTCGCCACCTGTGACGATGTTCACCACCCCAGCAGGCAGCCCGGCACTGTGGATAATCTCGGCAAACAGCAGCGCGGTCAGTGGCGTATCCGGCGCGGGCTTGATGACGACCGTATTGCCCATCGCCAGCGCCGGGGCGATCTTCCAGGCCAGCATCAGCAGCGGAAAGTTCCAGGGGATCACCTGCCCCACGACGCCCACTGGTTGGTAGCCTGCCATCTCTGTTTCCATGAGCTGCGCCCAGCCCGCATGATAATAGAAATGGCGCGCGACCAGTGGGATGTCAATATCGCGGCTTTCGCGGATCGACTTGCCGTTGTTCATCGATTCAAGCACGGCCAGCAGCCGTTGATGTTTCTGGATATTGCGGGCAATGGCATAGAGATAACGCGCCCGCACATGCCCTGAGGTCTTGCTCCAGGTTTTGAAGGCCGCGCGCGCCGCTTTAACTGCGGCGTCCACATCTTCCTGGTTGGCCTGCGCCACCTGGGCCAGCGGCTCACCGTTGGCCGGGTTCATCGCCGGGGCATAATCACCGCTGGTTGGCGCAACCCACTGATTATTGATAAATAGCTCAAAATGATGCTCGTGATCATCAAGCCACTCAATCGCCGTGGCAGCGGATTCGGGAGCAGGACCATATTCCATCGTCTTAAAAATCTCTGCAACTGTCGTCATAAGATTATCCCATCGGCATGTGATGAATGGCGGCATAGCGCCCGGTCACATAGTGTGAGAGCTGGCGCTCAATATCACCCAGCAAACTCGATGCGCCAAAGCGGAATAAATCCGGCTCCAGCCATTCATTGCCTAACTCTTCTTTCATCATGATCTGCCACGCCAGCGCCTGCTTGGCGGTGCGGATGCCGCCGGCTGGTTTGAAACCCACTTTGTAACCAGTCAGATGTTCATACTCGCGGATGGCGCGTATCATCACCAGGCTGACCGGGATGGTCGCGTTGACGGATTCCTTGCCAGTCGAGGTTTTGATGAAATCCGCCCCGGCCATCATACACACCCAACTGGCCCGTGCCACATTCCGCAGCGTCCCCAGTTCGCCGGTCGCCAGGATGGTTTTCATATGGGCATCGCCGCAGGCTTCGCGGAACTGTTTGACCTCATCATACAGCGCCTGCCAGTTACCGGTGAGTGCGTGTTCGCGCGAAATGACAATGTCGATCTCTCTGGCCCCATCACGCACGGATGCCTTGATCTCGGCAAGTTTTTGCTCCAGCGAAATCTGGCCCGCCGGAAACCCTGTGGATACTGCCGCGACGGGAATATCCGTGCCGCGCAGGGCTTTGACCGCATCCTTCACACGGCTGTGATAGACGCAGACCGCACCCGCCGTGATACAGGTATCGGTCATCCCCAGCGCTTCGAGGATGTCGGTGCGCACTGGCTGGCGCGCTTTCAAAGCCAGACGCTGCACTTTGCCGGGGGTATCATCCCCCGCCAGTGTCGTGAGATCAATGCAGGTAATGGCTTTTAGCAGCCAGGCTGCCTGCCACTCCTTTTTTACGGAACGGCGCTTGTCCATCGTCGCTGCCCGGCGTTCGACAGCACTGAGATTTATCCGGTCCCCCTCGCAAATGAGGCCCAGGTCCAGCGGAATACCCGCGTTTCGTTCATGTTGTGCCATAAGCCAATACCTGTTGTTTAATTTACAAGCATTATACGTCATTTAGCGACTGTCTTGAACCAGTCGCTCAGCCGGAATCCTACCACGTGACGATGTTTATAACAGAAATCCGGCTTCTATTCCAGCAGCGCACAAGGGGAGAAAAGCACACTGCCATCCGTGTGAACGAATGGCAGCGTACTGGTGGTAACACTCAAACTAGGAGGATTTTTACTGTTTCTGTTTGCCGCAATGCGGACATGAGGCCGCTTCTGGCAATGGGTCGCCAGTAACCAGTTCATAACTGCGCGGCGGCGTAAAGACAAAGGGGCAACCGTGAGAACAACCGCAGGTATCACAGGTGGGAGTACTGGCTTCACGCAGGCGTCCCTTACGCACCCAATAATCAATCATGTCTTGCAGCACCGCCCGGTCAACGCCCAGTTCGCGGGCCATTACCGGCAGCGACACCGCCCCCGACTGCTGTTCGAAATGTGCCAGAACCTGTCGTAAAGCGCTCATCGTGCCAATATCCCCAGCAGCGTCCCGCCCTGATAGACGATGACCGCCGCAACCCAGGCGATAATCGCCGTATATCCGATCTGATAAAGTGTCCAACGATTGCCAAATTCGTGCCGCATAGCAGCGGTGGCAGTCATGCAAGGCACGTACAGCAGGATAAAAACCAGGAACGCTGCTGCTGCCAGGGGTGTAAAGGTGGTGGTCAGCGCACTTGCCAGGGCCGAAGTATCCTCTTCCTCAGCGCCTGCGCCCAGGAAATCGGCCTCGGCCATGTTGACGCCAGGGATCACATTCACCGTGCGTGGCACGATATTGACGATCTCCTGCCCGGTGAGCAGAGTGGCCTCACCGAAGGACTCCACGATCTGACGCGCATCATCCAACAGGGTGGGTCGCGGCTCGTCAGCAGCTTCTTCCACATCAGCCACCTGATAAATCTGGCTCATGGTGCCGATGATGACCTCTTTGGCGACAAAGCCGGTGATGAGCGCCCCCGAAGCCTGCCATTCGCCGAAACCTGCTGGAGCGAATACCGGCGCAATGAGGCTGCTCACCGAGCCAAACAAACTTTCCTGTGGCTCAACATCATTAAAGCGGCTCAAATCGAAGCTGGCAGGCACCGCCAGCAGCAGCCAGATGGCGACTGAGCAGGCCAGGATAATCGTCCCGGCTTTGCGAATAAATCCGCGCGTCCGCTCCCACATCTGAATGAAGACCGTCTTGGCACGGGGAACGCGATAGGGAGGCAGTTCCATGACGAAAGGTTGTGGCGGCTGGCCACGATAAATCGTGCGCTTCATCGCGAAACCGGTCACCAGGGCGACACCAATACCCAGTAAGTACAGACCGAAAATCACATTGCCTGACTGCGCACCAAAGAAGGCTGCGCTAAAAACCACATACACCGGCAGGCGCGCGCCACAGCTCATAAATGTCGCCAGGAAGCCGGTTATTTTGCGATCATGTTCGTTTTCCAGTGTGCGAGTCGCATACACCGCTGGCACTGTGCAGCCAAAGCCAATCAACAGCGGCAGGAAACTTTTACCGTGCAGCCCAATCATTCGCATCACGCGGTCCATCACGAAAGCCGCCCGTGCCATATAACCGGAGTCTTCCAGAATGGCGATGGCAAAGTAGAGGAAGAGCAGCACCGGCACGAACACCAGCACACCGCCCACACCGGCAATCACGCCATCGACCAGCAGCGATTCAAGCCAGGTTCCGCTCAAGCCAACCGCGCCAAAAATTGATGTGACCCAGTGGGTGATCGGCCCGGCAATGACGCCATCAATCCAATCGACAAAGGGCGCGCTGACATTGGCCGTAAACTGGAACACCATCCACATCAGCGCCAGGAAAATGGGTACTCCCCAGATGCGATGGGTCATGATGCGGTCGGCCCGGTCGGATGCTGTTTCGACGCTCGAGTTGGGGCGAGTAACGGATACCCCCACTACCCGGCTGATAAATTGGTAGCGCTGATCGGTAATCAGTGTTTCGGGATCATCATCCAGCGTGTTGGTCACACGCTCAATGGCCGCAGCGGCAGCATCCAGAAGCGGCTGATGGCCCATCGCTTCCAGGCGGCTGGTCATATCCGGATCATTTTCCAGCAACTTGATCGCCAGCCAGCGCGAGGGATAACGTTCGGTCAGGGCAGTAATGGTTTCGATCTGCTCCTGAAGCGTGTTGATCTCCGCTTCCAGCATCTCGCCGTAGCCAAACAGCGGCTGATTATCGCGGCTGTCCAGTGTCTTGCCGATCGCTGACTTCAGCGCATCCAGGCCAATGCCACGACTGCCCACGGTCTCGATGACTGCCGCGCCGCCCAGCTCCGCCGAGAGCCGTCCGGTATCAATCCGCAATCCCCGGCTGCGCGCTGTGTCGCTCATGTTCAGGGCGACAATCACGGGTGTTCCCAGTTCAAGAATCTGGGATACGAGATACAGGTTGCGTTCCAGATTGGCCGCGTCCACCACGGCCACCACCATCCCAGGGTGATCATGCAGGATGAAATCGCGGGCGATAATTTCTTCAACGGAATAGGCTGCCAGGCTGTAAGTGCCAGGGAGATCGACAATCACGATGTCCTGACCATCAACCCGCGTCCATCCTTCTTTTTTCTCGACCGTTTTTCCAGGCCAGTTGCCAATATGTTGATGCGCGCCGGTCAGCGCGTTAAAGATCGTGCTTTTGCCGACGTTTGGATTACCTGCCAGTGCAACGACGTAAGGTTGTGCAGCCATGAAATTTACCTTGCCTCTACCAAACAAATCAGGATTTTACGCGCGGTATCCTGCCCGATCGCCAGCCGTGTATCCTGCCGCACGGCGATAATTAATGCGCCGGAAGGATCCGTTTTGACCACGCGAATTTCTGCGCCGGGGGTCAACCCCATCTCATTAAGCCGCTGGCGCACCGCATCTTTTTCACGAATCTCAACGACTTGCGCAAGCTCACCAGGGGATACCAGACTCAGCGGCAGTGTTGGCCGTGATACGCGCACAGTCATCGGGCTTGATCCCCTTCCAGCGGAACGATCTCAATTGCCTGAGCTTCGTTCTTACGCAGCGAGAGGTGATAACCACGCAGCCGGTACTCGAGCGGGTCGCCGAGCGGTGCGCGTTTGACCATTTCAATTTCCACCCCGTTTACCACGCCCATATCCATCAGGCGGCGGCGCACCGCGCCCTGACCGCCCACTTTTTTGACACGGGCTTTCTGGCCGGGAGCCAGCTGATCTAAGGTGTGAGAAAGTTCCATCAAGTTATCCTCTCAGCGTTGTTCTTCTGCCTGACAATCAGGACACAGGCCATCTACGCAAACACAGGCATTGATTGCCATCGCATGAAGCTCAGTTTCTAAGTGATGTTTGAGTTGATCAATAAGGTCGGATTTAAAGGGGATGACCCGCTTGCATTTGCGGCAGGTAAAGTGATAAGTCCTGCCGGTCAGGGTATAATATTTGCGGTCGTGATCGGGCGAGATATACTGCTGCCGGATCAACCCGGCGGATTCGAGTGTATTCAATGTGCGATAGATGGTGGTCAGATTAATTGAATCATCGCGTTCCCGTGCCAGTTGAAACAGCCCTTCAGCGTCCAGTTGATCATTTACCTCTTCGATCAACTCGATAATCAACTGGCGTTGTGTGGTCATGCGCCCACCTGCCGCCCGGATCGTTTCATTTGCCTGTTCGATAAATGACATGAGGTTCAAGCCACCCCGTTATTGCAAATCATTTGCATTATCGGGAGTATAAAACAGGCGAGAGATCACAGGTTAGTGACATCTCTCATGCGAGATATGCCAAATGTCATGGCCTGAATCCGCCACCGAACGCAGCAAAAAACGCACGACTCCAATCGGTTGATCAGAGTCGCACGTGAATTTGCTGAGTAACGAGCAGGGTTTATGCCTACGAAAAACCTTCCAGGCAGGGCCACTGCTTGCCGCGTTCGACATGCACCCACAGCGGCAGGCTGAAGTAATCGTATATTTCCGTGCGCCAGCCCGGCCCCTGCACAACCTCCCCCGTCAAAAGATGCCGCCATTCACCGGTTGGCAGATAGTAAGAAACCTCGTGATTCTCGGCAAAAACCGGCGCGACCAGCAGCGCCGAGCCAAGCATGTACTGCGTATCCAGATAACGGCTGGTGGGATCATCGGGAAATTCAAGCTGCATCGCCCGCATCACCGGCCAACCGTGATCGTGTGCCTCGTGCGCCATATCCAGAATATAGGGCATGATATACGTTTTCAGCCGGTTGAAGAACCGCAGCACATCCACCGCTTCATCATCAAAAATCCAGGGCATTCGGATGCTGTGGCTGCCGTGCAGGCGGCTGTGTGAGGAAAGCAGGCCAAATGCCACCCATCGCTTATACAGGTCCGGCGTGGCGGTGCCGATAAAACCGCTGATGTCATGACTCCAGAAGCCGAACCCTGATAGACACAGCGACAGACCGCCGCGCAATGTCTCCGCCATGGAGGGATAGGTCGAGCTGTTATCGCCCCCCCAATGCACCGGGAATTTCTGTCCGCCGCTGGTGGCCGCGCGCGCGAACACCACCGCCTGCCCCTCGCCCTGAGTCTCGCGCAGCAGGTCGAACACCGTCTGATTGTAGAGATAGGCATAGTAATTGTGCATCCGCTCCGGGTCCGCCCCGTTGTGATAACGCACATTCAGTGGAATACGTTCGCCAAAGTCGGTCTTAAAGGTGTCCACGCCCATGTCGATCAGCGCCCGCAGCTTCTCCTGAAACCAGACGCAGGCATCGGGATTGGTAAAATCGACAATACCCATCCCTGGCTGCCAGCGATCATCCTGGTAAACATCGCCATCCACCGTTTTGAGCAGGTATGAACCGGCCATCCCCTCATCAAACAGGGGCGATGCTTCGGCAATATAGGGGTTGATCCACAAACAGATTTTGACGCCTTTGGCTTTAATCCGTTGCAGCATCCCGGCGGGGTCGGGGAAATTGCGCTCGTCCCAGAGGAAGCTGCACCAGGTCAGTTCTCGCATCCAGAAGCAGTCGAAATGAAAGACGCTGATAGGAATGCCAAGCGCTTCCATGCGGTTGATATTGGCGAGGATGTCCTGCTCGTTGTAGTTGGTCGTAAAGGAGGTCGAAAGCCACAGGCCGAATGACCAGTCCGGCGGCAGCGCCGGACGTCCGCTGAGGGCCGTATACTGGTCCAGCACGTCCTTCATGGTGGGACCGCCGAACAGATAATAATCCAGGGAATGCCCTTCCACGCTGAACTGGACGCGGCTGACATGATGTGAACCGACTTCAAAAGAAACATGACCGGGGTGATTGACCAGCACCCCGTAACCCTGACTTGTCAGATAAAAAGGTATATTTTTATAAGCATATTCGGAGTTCGTACCGCCGTCCTCATTCCAAATTTCAACCGTCTGGCCGTTTTTAATCAACGGGCCGAAATGCTCACCCAGGCCATAAACTGCCTCGCCCACCCCCAGTGAAAGTTGATCGCGCAGGTAGGTTTTGTCATTCTGGGTAAACAGGCCCACGGCTTTATTCTCGCTGCGGGTCACCGGCTGGCCGTCACGCTCAAATGTGTAGGACCAGTCGCCCTGTGTGGGGATCACGAGCGACAGGCCGCCAGTATGCAGCCAGGCATGTGATTCGTCGCGCCCGGTTTCCGCCTGGGGATTGGTGCGGTCGTAATCGAGATCAAACACCGGCAGACGTTCACGCCGCCCCTTAAAATGCGTGAGCTGCACACGGATGACCCCCGGCATAGGTGATGAAAAGCGGGCCGTGATGATGGCACCGTTCAAATAATCGCTGCGCTCCGAAACGTGCCGATGATAACCGGTCACGAGCAGCGCATCGGATTCAAGCTGAACTCCCTGAACTATAATCGGGTAGATTGCCTGCGTACCGGGCTGTAAATCCCATGTACCCTTATCGAACTTCATGGTCAGGTCTCCTGGAGAGTGTGATGGCCTCTTTTTGGGCAATCAGGGCCAGGCGTGAGGCCAGGAAACAATGCGCCTGACTCATGGCGGTTTCCGTGCGATTCAGCACATCGGCAATCAACTGGCGGCCATAGGGCAGCGGCACAGCGGCACAATCG
>JAIOHN010000257.1 GCA_019912985.1 Anaerolineae bacterium
CAATACGATCAACGATCCGCTCGGCCCGCCAAAAGATGGCCGTCCTGAACCGGATGTCGGGCCGCTGATTGAGCGACTCAAGCAAATCCACAACCTATAAGGTGGCTACTGTTCGGCGTCTTCGGGTGCTTCATCCTTTAAAGGCGGTGGATTGGATTTACTCCAGACACGAACGACGGCGAGAATAATCCAGATCAAAAGCGATGCACCCAAGGCGAGAAACCATGCACCGGTTCCCACCGCCATGCCCACAGCGGCGGTCGCCCAAATGCTGGCGGCGGTGGTCAGGTGATGGGCTTGCCCTTTGCGGTTGATGATTGTGCCCGCGCCGAGGAAGCCGATACCGACGACAATCTGTGCTGCAACCCGGCCTGTTTCTGTGCCCGGAAATGCATAAATTGAGAGCACCGTAAACAGGCACGATCCCACGCCGACCAGCATGTGGGTGCGGAGTCCGGCGGGTTGGTTGCGGTATTCACGTTCAAGACCGATGACCATGCCCAGAAATGCAGCGAGAACCAGTTCTAAAAGAATTTCTACCTGTAAAATGAGTGACATTTTTAATCCAGAATTATTTTCAACGGAAAACCAATCCGGGGCATCGAAAATCAATTCCAATGCCATGCTCACCTGAGTCATGCTGCCATAGGAGCAATCCGGCGGATCGCTCCTATGGACGTATTTATTTCCGTATCAGTATCAGCGGCTCTTTTCGATGCCTTCGCGCAGGGTCGCAATCTGAACGAGGTGGGCACGCAAAGCAGCACTCTGGGCGGCGTAGCGTTGGGCGAGCACTTCCAAACGGCTGAAAACAGGCGTTAGCACCTGTTTGCCGTACTGGGTGAGACGATTGCGCTCTTTTTTCGTCAGGTCGTCGAGCGCCTCATGATAGGTCTTTTTCAACTGGTCGATACGGGCGTGAAGGTCACGCTTGGCTTCCTGTGTGGCATTGCGATAATAGCGATAGGTCAATGCGCCGCCAATCAAAGTCACCCCAACCGCAAGAGGCGGAACAATTGCGGCGAATGGCCCGGCAAACAACGCGGCTTTGGTCGCCAATTCGAGCACCACGAGCACTAAGCCCACCGTTGCAAACGCGGCACTGGCGACAAAACCCGTCAAATTCGTCGAGAAATTTTCCTGCATGTCAGCGACCAGCTTCCCGGTCGAATAGGATTTCAATTCTGCCTCGGCAATGCGAATGGCATCCTGCAAGGCGGCGCGCTGTTCGGCGTAAACCCCTGCGTCCAAACCGGTCACTTCCTGTTCCATGAGGTCTTTAAGCTGATTCAGGCGGTCGATGACGCTGCGCCAGTAGGAACGACTGTTATCCACGACCGCATTGATGTAGCCTCCGGTCGCTTCGTTGATGTCACGCAAAGCACGACCAATGACAACTTCCTGAAATTCAGCCTGGAGTTTTTCGCGGTTGGGGGCGCGGCCTATCAAACGAATGGAGAGATTGCTGTCAATGAAGTTCACGCCACGCTGACGCATCCCCTCAAAAACCTTGTCGATTTCGGCGCGAGCTTCCTTCAACTG
>JAIOHN010000258.1 GCA_019912985.1 Anaerolineae bacterium
ACATGGTAGGGGCTGGCAGCATCCCATATCGGCTCCAGAGTCATGTAGACATCAGCCGCGTCGAGAGTGCTTCCATCATGGAAGGTCACGCCTTCACGCAGGTGGAACGTCCACTCGGTGGCGTCTTCATTGACATCCCAGCTCTCGGCCAGCCACGGGATCACTTCGCCAGTGGTCGGTTCGTAGTTGAGCAGGGCTTCGTTGATCTGACCGCAAGCCATGAAGGTCTCGCCGTCCGTCTCGTCCATGCAGTACAGGCTGATCGGCTCGGCGTTCTGCATCCAGATGATGTTATCGTCATCAGGATCTTCCATCTTGGAGAGCTGAGTCACGCCTACTGCGGCGATGTAAGAACCATTGATGCTGGCACGCCAGGCATTCGCATTGGCACCATGGGCAATCGGAACCATCGGCACCAGGTCACGCAGGGCAGTGTTGGCCTCGATGTAGCTCGCATAGCGGGCATCAGGGTCACCAGTCTGGGCAGCGGCGGTCAGCGGGTCAGTGATTTCGGTGAAGTGCTCGCCGAACTGATCGCTGGAACCAATACCAAAGTGGAAGTCCAGGAAGTTGGTGGCATCCGGATAGTCCATGCCCCAGCCGAGCAGGTAGACACTCAGGTCACCAGCATCGGAGGCATCAAGGAATGCACCTGATTCCATCACTTCGATGTTCAGCTTAATGCCAACTTCGGCCAGCTGCGCCTGAATATCGGCAGCAACCACACCTGGGGTCGGCAGATAGCCACGGACCACGTCACGGTAGTTCAGCGGCAGTTCGAAACGGACGCCGTCATCACCAGCCGGGAAGCCAGCTTCGTCCAGCATCTGCATCGCCAGTTCAGGGTCATAGGCCAGCGGCTCGACTTCTGGTGTGTAACCGAAGAGTACCGGCGGCATGAACTGGGTAGCGACTACCGAGCCAGCCGGGTAGAAGTTGTCGACGATACGCTGCTTGTCGATGGCATGCGCAATCGCCTGACGTACTTCCAGGTTATCCAGCGGTGCCTTGGTGTTGTTCAGGCCCAGGTACATGACGTTGGTGATCGCGCCTGGGATCAGCGTGAGATTGGGGTCAGCCTCGACGACTTCGAAGTCACCAGTACCGACACCCGCGATACCGTCCACATTACCCGCTTGCAGTTCCACCAGACGAGCGGCGGCTTCTGCGTTCCAGCGGAAGATGACAGTCGGTTCGAGGGCGGCGTCGCCCCAGTACTCATCAAAGCGGCTCAGAACCAGTTCATTACCCAGGTCCCAATTTTCCAGCTTGTAAGGGCCAGTGCCGATCGGGTTGTTGACCAGGTCGCCACCGCCACCCGTCGATTCGATATATTCAGATGGGGAGATGGGGAAACCAATGAAAGCAATCTTGGAACCAAATGCCGGGTCCGGGTTGCACAGGGTGATCTTCACGGTCATGTCATCGACCACTTCTAGCGACTGCCAGTTACCGGTGTAACCGTCTGCGCCGCACTCGGCGGTCATTGACATGCTGTCTTGGCCGACCACTGGCAGTCCCAATGCCAGTATAAGTAGCAAAGAAAGGACTGTAAATACGGGGAGCTTTCTTAACATCGTTCCTCCTACTCGCACAATTAAAGTAAGGAAAGCAGCGCTTTCCCTTAATATATGAACCGCACTCTTCAGGTTCAATATGGGCCTTAATTATGTTCATAAACCAACTGGCTTGTCAAATTTCGCCTTTGATAAAAAAATCGGCAGTTTTTCATGACATTACGCCAAATGCAGTGCATGACAAGACAGAATCTGAATTTCAGGTAAAATCTATTTAATTTGTATTCCGTTTGTCCCAGCGAAAGGAAGCGGATTGGATGGCACGCACGGAGGGAACATTCAGCGAACGTATTGGCGCGCGTATCTCACCAGAACTGAAAGCGCACTTGCAGGCCCTGACCGAAAACGGCCAGTTCGATAGCGAAGCGGACATTGTGCGCGAGGCCTTGTGGATGTATGTCGAGCAGGTCGCGCCGAGCGCGATTCAGGAGGCAGCCCCCACTACCCCACAAGCACAGGGTAGCGGCAGTATGGAATGGTCGATGCATGTGCTGCTGATCATGATGGCTATGCTTGGCAGCCGTATCCTCAACACCTTGCGGCATGAAAAGATCAAACCAGCAGAGTTGATGGACGAAGCGATTCAGGAAACGATTTTTAATGAGAAGCTTTTGCGGGAAAAGTTGATGGCTGCCATGAAGCTAGCCCAGGAAACGAAGCTTCCGAACGAGGATAACCAATAAGAAGGGGCCTGCCGCAGCAGACCCCTGAAGACGCTAACTTGTGAGCTGGCTGATCCCTGCCAGCACGATGAACGCGACCGGCAGTGACAGGATCACCGTCACCACAGTGTGCAGAAACCGCTGCTGCTGTACCTGAACCCATACCAGGATCAACGATACAATCAGCGCAAAAATGAAATAGAGCAAGATGAGCGTGATTGCCGCGCCAATGCCACAGGCGAGGCCCGCACCGATGGCACCGCCGATACCACTGCCGGGAGGGGCTGGTGGGCAGCTAAAGCCAACCAGCGTGAGGATGCCGTTCAGCGTATCGCTAGGCAGCAGCAGCATTAATGCAACCCCGATAAACGCCGCCAATATCGTACTGATAATGATTGCTCTCCAGTTCATGATTTCACCTCAATTCCAACCAGATGTTATTCCAACGAACGATATGAGTCTCGGTGGTGCCGTTGACTCGATAGGTGATCGTCCACACAGGGCTGCCAGCCACATTATCGAAAGCCAAGCGCACCGGGTTAACCACTTCACGCGTGCCGGGCGCGCCTCTGCCTGCGGTCGTGGCGAAGATAGCGGTGGAATCCGGAAACGTGCCTGGTGGCGAGCCAATGGCGTGGATCACACCGGGCGAACTGTGTCCGCCGACGCTAACCGCGCCTTCATGATTCACCGTCACTTCTACCCGGTCGGATGCGCTGAAGCTGCTGAAAAACAGAGTCCAGCGGCCTCGATTGGCAGCCATGCGGCCATCAGGAAACAGGTCTTCACCCACCATCTCGACCACAACCCCATCCGAAGTCCCCAGGGCGCTGAGCGCGGCGGGTCGCGCCAGGTTATAGGCC
>JAIOHN010000259.1 GCA_019912985.1 Anaerolineae bacterium
GGCTTGGACTCTCTATTTCGCGTAAACTGGTGGAAGCACACGGCGGCACGATTCGCGCGGAATCGCAGCCAGGGATGGGGGCCACCTTCTACGTCAGTTTGCCACGGGTGGTGCTGCGCGAGGCGGTTTAAGACTTTTCAGCGTTCGGTAAGGTAAACCAGAAACTGCTGCCCGCGTCCGGCGCGCTGATCACCCCCATCTCCCCGTTAAGCCGACCCACGATCCGCCGTGTGATCGATAACCCCAGGCCAGCACCCCCGGCTTCTTCTGTGTGAAATCTTGTAAACATCTCAAACAGACTATCCTGATTTTCCAGTGCGATACCGATTCCGTTATCCTGTACGATATAGCGCGTGCTGTCATGATTCTGGTCACTGTAGACACGAATGCAGGGTTCGGGATTATCTTTGCCGATGTATTTGATGGCGTTGCCAATCAAATTGGCGAACACTTCAGTAATCCAGACTTCATGACCGGCTGCTGGCGGCATGTTTTGGGCGATGTCGATTTGAATACCGCGCTCTTGGATTTCTGCTTGAAAACGTTCTGCGGCTGTCTGCGCGGTTTCGACCATGTTCACTGAAGTCATCATGTCGCTGATGTTGTGTAACTGCGCCAGCATCAGCAGCCCGGAGACCATGTTTTCCATATTCCTGGCGGAGGCTTCGATCTTTTGCAGATATTTTGCTGCCTGATCGGGAGGGATATTTTCATGGTTACGTAAAATATGAATATAGCCCAGGATGATGCCGATGGGAGCTTTGAGATCATGGGCGATTGTATGGTTAAATGCCCCCAGCTCGCTGTTACGCGATTCCAGTTCCTCTGCGTATTTGCGGATGATCTCCTCATCTTCGATGCGCTCCGTGACATCACGCAGCACGATCACCCGTCCGGTCAGTTTGCCGCTGCGTGTCGTGATACGCGAAATGCGGAGATCAAAGGAGCGGTTATCGTCAACCATCAGCAGGTCATGCTGTGTGTCGTCCAGCCGTTCATCCGATTGCAGCAAGGACTGGACCTGAGGCAGTACGTCTGCGATATTCTTGCCGCTGGCTTCCACCACTGGCAGATGCGACAGGTGCTCTGCTGCCGGGTTGAGCGTGACAATCACGTGCTCCGGGTTGAGCACAAAAATGGCATCGTTCATGCTCTGAACAATTTTGCCGTAGGCCGCTGGAATGATGTCGAACAGGTTTTGTCGGAAAAGATTCCAGCCCACAGGTGCGCAGACCAGTGCAAATCCAAACGGCGTGAGGTCGAAGTGCAGCACATTCGTCAGTCCGCTGAGTGTGAGCAGGTTGCTCAGGACAGGCAGCAGCGCGCCGCTGAGCAGCAGTACAATCTGTCCCCGGTAAGTGATAGGGTGGAGCAGCACGGTATAAATCGTGAAGATAATGGCGATGATGGTAATCAGATAAAGATAGGTCATCCCGATGATGAACAACGGCCCGTAGTCCAGTGAAAGCACCCAGACGCCACCGCTGTTGATCGCCTGCGCATTGAGCCAGTAGAGATGGTGAAAATCATTGGACCAGGCCGCGAGAGCCTGAATCACCGGAATGAGGAACAAGAGGCCGATGATCGACGGGCGCAGCCAGCGCTTCGCCCCGGTGTAGATCATCAGGAACAGCAGCCAGATCACCGGGATACAGAAGAAAATATGCTGAATCTTGACCCAGAACAGCATGATCTGAAGGTTGGCAGCCAACAACTCCATGGCGTAAGCGATCATCAGCCCGGCGTTGAACAGCGCATAAACAAAAAACACCGTCACCGCCAGCGTGGAATCCCGCCGCCAGGCAAGCAGAGCGAAGATAATGAGCAGTGCCGCACCCACCAACAAAGGGATCGCATAGAGGTTAGACTGCCAGAGCAAGAGCATACCTCCGAAAACTTCTCGACTGATATAACCCCTTTATAGCATTGGTTGCCGATTATGTCCTTTGAGGTTGTGGGAAACAGGGGGAAAGCGGCGGGAACAGGGGAATATGCTCCCGCCGTCAGGATCGTTAAGCAGCGGCAGGCGGCTCCATGGCGCGGACTGCCGGGTTGAGCATGGAGACCAGCACCATCACAGTCATCAGCAGGCCAGCCACGATAAACAGCGCCACCATGTTGAATTCGATCAAAGCACCAGTGAGGGCGGTGGAGATGGGCTGCAAGCCGACCGAGGCGAACATGAGCAGGCTCATGATGCGCCCCAGCATCGAGTCCGGGGTGCGGGTTTGCAGCCAGGTCATGAAC
>JAIOHN010000022.1 GCA_019912985.1 Anaerolineae bacterium
ATCTACAAGCTATATTTCACAAATTTTTCCGAGTTCCAGGCTAAAAAAAGCCCCTGGAGGACTTCCAGGGGCTTAAAACACTTGATAAAGAGGAAGTTAGCGGTACACACCCACCCGTAACTGCATTTGATCGCCATCGCCTTCCAGCCACGCAATATAAGAAGAAGTCTGGTCAGGCGCAGCCACCAGCGCATAATCGTCAAAGGCCAGCGCCGGGGTATCGCTCAGATTTTGCGGTGTGGTCCAGCGTTCCCCATCCCAGGCGCTGACGTACAGACCCGGCGCGCAGGTATCACCCCACAGCAGCACCAGCCGCTTCTCATTCTCCGCCGCCAGCGCAGGTGCGCTGAGGCATTGCGCGTTCTCTTCAGTGATGGGAACCGGGAAATTGATCGGGTTCCAGTTTCGATCAGCCACATCCAGCGATTGCAGCAGCGGCCCGTCAGCCGTGTCCAGCGCCAGATAGATGCTCACAAAGGCGACATCCAGCCCGATGCGCTGCAAGTCCCCTTCTCGCACTCCTTGCGGGGAGGCAATCCCCTGCCAGGAGGTTCCATCGAAGCGGGCGGCATACGCACTGGCATTCGAACCCTCACCCTCCGACCACACCAGCAGCGGTTCGCCGGTAAACAGCACATCCAGTGCCAGTTCCTGCACCGGCTGTTCCCGGTTCCGGTTGAGCGCGCCTTGCAGCACCTGCCACGCGCTGCCATCCCAACGCGCAGCAAACAGTTGATGAGTCGTCTCGCTCTCGCGCCAGGCAATCATTAACCCACGGGCGGTATACATCAAATCCGGCAGCGGCGCATCCATTCCATTCTGGTAAACATCAAGCGCGTCGCCCAACGCCACCCAGTTCGCGCCATCCCATTCCGAGACATAGAGATGCGCATCCGGGGTGCAGCATTCCCGCCATGCCACCGCGACTCGCTCCCCGGCAGCAACCGCGATGGATGATGCGCTGCCTTCCGCGCTGTGGTTGAGCGCCTCCCCCAGTGGCACCCATTCTGTGCCATTCCACTGCTTCACATACAATTGATCGCCTTCAATCCAGGCCACCACCGGATTGCCCTCGGCATCCACAGCCAGTGCCGGGGCCGCCGCTGGTTCATCACTCAGCGCCGCGCCAAGCGGTTCCAGAGTACGCGTCGCCTCGGTGAGTTGGGGGGTCGGCGTGGGGGCAGCAGTCGTTTCACAGGCGGCCAGCAGGCCAACCAGAATCAGCAATAACCAGCGCATCATGCGTCCTTCCATACAGCACTCATAACGTCCCTGATTATAGCTGAGCGATTGCAGTGATTTATACGCTTAGCTATAATTTTATGATCACTCATTTCTACGGCTCCACAGAGCAGAAAGCACAGCATTCGGTATGGCAGAGAACACCATGACGGGTGTCGTCAAGTGGTTCAACAGTTCCAAAGGCTTCGGCTTTATCACAGTCGATGGCATGGCACAGGATGTGTTTGTCCATTACTCCGCAATCGAGGGGGGTGGCTACCGCAGCCTGAATGAGGGGGATCGGGTCCAATTTATTGTGGGACAGGGTAAAAAAGGCCAGGAAGCGCGAGACGTCCGCCGGATTTAAGGCAATTTTTACATCGCAAATAGATCAGGGATGCGATGGCATCCCTGTTTTTGATCCCCTCGCCATTCCTTTAATATCCGTTAGAAAATCATTAATTCGAGAATGGTATCTTTCCGGGTCAATACCCCCGGTTTATGATTAAAAGCAATAAACCCACAGGAGTTATCAATGAGTAACGATAAAATTCGTGTAGCAGTCATCGGCGTGGGCAACTGCGCCAGTGCGCTCATCCAGGGTGTCTACTATTATCGTGACGCTCAGGATGATGAAGTCATCCCCGGCATCATGCACAATAATCTGGGTGGCTATCGCATCAAAGATATTGAGTTTTCCGCAGCATTTGATATTGATTCCGATAAAGTCGGCAAAGACCTGGGCGAAGCCATCTGGTCGGGCCAGAACAACACCGTTCGCTTTGCCGAAGTCCCGGTTCGCACCGGCGTCACCGTCGAACGCGGCATGACCCATGATGGCCTGGGGCCGTATCTCTCACAGAAGATCACCAAAGCGCCTGGCCCCACCGCCGACATCGTGGAAATTCTGCGCGACACCAAAACCGATGTCGTCATCAACTACCTGCCCGTGGGCAGCGAACAGGCGACCAAGTGGTATGTCGAGCAGATTCTCAATGCGGGCTGTGCCCTGGTCAACTGCATCCCGGTCTTTATCGCTCGCGAACCCTACTGGCAAAAACGCTTCCGCGAGCGCGGCCTGCCGGTGATTGGCGACGACATCAAGAGCCAGGTCGGCGCGACCATCACCCATCGCGTGCTGACCAATCTGTTCAAAGATCGCGGCGTCATGCTGGAGCGGACCAGCCAGCTCAACGTGGGCGGCAACATGGACTTCTACAACATGCTCGACCGCTCGCGCCTGGAAAGCAAGAAAGTCAGCAAGACCAACGCCGTGACCAGCCAGCTCCCTTATGAGCTGGACCCGAACAACGTCTACATCGGCCCCAGCGATTACGTCCCCTGGCTGGAAGATCGCAAATGGGCGCACATCCGGCTGGAAGGCCGCAGCTTTGGCAACCAGCCGATCAATCTCGAACTCAAGCTGGAAGTGGTCGACAGCCCCAACAGCGCCGGAGTCGTGATTGATGCCCTGCGCTGCGCCAAGCTGGCGCTGGATCGCGGCCTGAGCGGTGCCATTGAAGGGCCAAGCGCTTACTTCTACAAATCGCCACCCATCCAGCCGCCGGACGACATCGCCCGCAATATGCTGGAAGCCTTCATTAAAGACGAGCCGTTCTTCTGGGAAGGCAAAAACCGCACCCGTCCCGAAGTCACTCGTGCGGACATGAACGAAGATACCATCTAACATGTAGCAACCAGGGGACGCGGAAACGGGTCCCCTGCTGCTATAATGCCTCCATGACTCAACTAACTTTTATCCATATCAGTGATACCCACATCCACCGTGATCCTGCCTATACCGGCCCTTTTGTGCCGTTTGGCGCGCATGAGGGCGTTGAAGCGCTGATCGAGGCTATCAACACCCTACCGTACCCGGTCGATTTTGTCCTGCACACAGGCGACATCATGACCGACCCCATCAAAGCGGAAGAATACCAGCTCGCGATCAAAATGCTGAGGAAAATCCGCTATCCTGTGTATTACATACCAGGGAACCATGACCGGACGCAGCATGTACAGCGGTTGTTGATGCAGCGCGAGATCACTACCCCCAATTCTGATTATGACTTTGAGGTCAAAGGGGTGCAGTTCGCCTGTCTCGACAGCAGCAAGCATGGCGAGCATTACGGCCAGCTTGACCAGGAACAACTGGCTTGGCTGGATGCCATCTGCAAAGCGGATGACCCGCGCCCGCTGGTGGTGGCAGTCCATCATCATCCACTGCCGCTGTCAGTGTTATGGCTGGACCCCATCGTGTTGCAGAACGGCGAGGCCATGCATCAAATCCTGCTGCAAGCACGCCCACGACTGCGCGGCGTCTTTTACGGCCACATTCACGAGCACATCATCACCGTGCGCGATGGCATCGGTTATTACAGCGTACCCAGTTCCTGGTTCCAGACACGCAGCTGGTACGGCCAGCAGGAAGCGGTGAATGAAACCACGCGCGAGGTCGGTTACAGCGTGGTCACGCTGGCTGGTCCAGATATGTATGTACGGCCAGTACGATTGCGCGTTTTTGCATAAACAGCCCTTACCGGGCAAAATTGAGGCGATTCTGCTGTGAAAACTCAGGACGAGGTAGATGCGTAAAGCGGGTTTATTGGTAGTGATCGTGCTGTTCCTATTCGGCAGCGGCATCGCTGCTCAGGAAGAAAACGGCGTCCCCATAATCAACCTCGATGTCAGCGCTGGATACAACGGGCTCTTCCGCGAGAACACCTGGTTCCCTCTCAAGATTCGGGTCAGCAATGATGGCGATGCCGTTTCGGGCCGCCTGACGGTGCGTCCGGAAACTTCCGGCAACGCCTTTACCAATACTTTCAGCACGCCGGTAGATCTGCCTTCAGGCTCCCGGCAGACACTCTTTTTATACATCACGGCCCGCGCATTTGCCTCGCAGGTGCGTGTCGAACTGCTGGACGATGACGATCAGGTGACGGCGGTCGATGAAGTGCCGCTGCGCGGCGTCGTCATGCAGGACCGCATCCACGTGGTGCTGACTCAATCCAGCGCCGGGTCGGTCGATCTTTCCGGCGTAAAAGCTGGCGGTTACAATGCCTTTCAAAGCAACTGGCTGATTGATGATCTGCCCGATCAGGTGATGGGCTTGCAGGCAGTCGATACGCTGTTGTTCAGTGACATCGACACCGGCACCCTCTCTTCAGCCCAGCGCACAGCCATCAACGATTGGGTGCTGGCAGGCGGGCATTTAATGGTGACTGGCGGCGCGAACTGGCAGGCGACAGCCAGCGGCCTGGAAGATTTACTGCCGCTGACGCCGAGTGCCAGCCAGACGATCAATGATCTCACGGCCATCACTGGCCTTGCCAACAGCCAGGCCGATCTCGAAGGCGAGACGATTACCGCCACCGGCACCTTAACAGATGATGCACTGGTGCTGGCCTCGGCAGATGAAGTGCCGGTGGTCGCGCGACGCGAGTATGGCCTGGGCATGGTGGATTACGTCGCTGTCGATCCGCTGACCGAGCCGCTGCGAACCTGGTCAGATTTGGGCGGCTTGTGGTTCACATTGGCATCCAGCGTCAGCCCGGTTCCCGGTTGGACCTCCGGTTTTACCGATCCCGACCGCGCCACCAGCGCTGCCGAAATCCTGCCCGGTTTTGATCTGCTGCCGAATGTGCTGCCACTGTGTGGCTTCCTCGCCCTGTATGTCGCCCTGATCGGCCCGTTGAATTACTTCGTGCTCAACCGCTTCAACCGGCGCGAGTTCGCCTGGCTCACTATTCCGCTGTTTATCATCATCTTTAGCGTGCTGGCATGGGTGGTGGGCTTCAACCTGCGTGGCAACAGCGCCACACTCAGCCGCCTCGCAGTGGTGCAGTCCTGGCCCGAAAGTGACCGCGCCCAGGTGGACGGCTTGGTCGGCTTGCTATCCCCACGCCGCACCAATTACACGCTGACGATGGAAGATGGCAGTTTCCTGCGTCCCATTGGTCGCAGCATTCAGGCCAACCCCTTCGCCAGCAATGTCCAGGCTTCAACCGACATCCGCCAGAGCGGCACCTTCCGCGCCGATGATTTTCTGGTGGACGCCAGCTTCATCGCCACCTTCGCCACCAGCAATGTGATCGACAAACCGGCCATCAGCGGTCAGGCATCCCTGTTTTATGATGACGAAACAGAGCAGTGGATGGTGCGCGGTTCGGTGCGCAATGACAGCGAGGAAACACTGACTCAGCCGGTCATTCTGGCGCGCGGTGCGCCACTGCCGCTGGAAGGTAGGCTGGAACCGGGCGATGTCCGCACCTTCGATA
>JAIOHN010000023.1 GCA_019912985.1 Anaerolineae bacterium
AAGAAAATCATCGACGATTTTGAACGAATCGGAGATCGTCTGGAGCGCCGGATTAACGAGGTGGCCGAAATGCAGCGCCTTAGCGAAGAACGTTTCCGTCAGGAATGGAATGACTGGACATCCGACGACCAGAAACGCTGGAAGCAGTTCACACTCTCGAACGACGAGGTCTGGCGCAGCCACGACAAAGAATTTGAGCGATTTGTCGAGCGCATTTCCGAGATGGAAGGTCAATTCCCGCCGCTGCGCGATGCCATTGAGCGCTTATGGAAGCTGGAGCGCGAACGCGCCCGACTCTATCGTGACAGCTACCAGGCGATGTTGCTAGAGTATGATACAAGCGGCACCGTCACAAACCGCACCACGTCAACCATGCCAGCAGTCACAACAAACGGCGGTAACGGCACAAACGGTGGCTGATTCGTGTACTGATCATGGTAACTGCGCGTCGCAGAGCGAGTGAGATTCGAAGGAATACCGAGTTCAAATCTAGAATTCAGGCAGTGCAACGGCATTCGTTTCAACGCGCTCGATGCGCGCGCCAAGTGCCGATAAACGCTCATCAACCCGGGCATAACCACGATCAATCTGCTGAATATTTGAAATTCGCGTTTCGCCTTTAGCGGCAAGCGCCGCCAGGAGAATCGCCATACCAGCACGAATATCCGGGCTGGAGATATTCTGCCCGCCGCGCAGTGCTGTCGGGCCTTGCACCAGCACACGATGAGGATCACACAGGGTAACACGCGCACCCATGCGCACGAGTTTATCCGTGAAGAAAAACCGGCTTTCGTACATCCAGTCATGAAACAGAACCGCACCTGCGCTCTTGGTCGCTACCACCAGCGCAATACTCATCAGGTCGGGAGGGAAACCCGGCCAGGGCTGCGCCTTGATTGTGGGAATGCGCCCGCCCAGGTCCGGCTCTATAGTAAGCGATTGGGTTGCAGGGATAAACACATCATTCCCTTCTGCCTGCCAGGTAACACCCAGACGCTCAAACACCAACGCGACCATATCCAGTGTGGAGGGATCGGCTTCCCGTATCAAGAGTTCGCCACCGGTCATCACCGCCGCGCCGATGAAACTGCCCACTTCCATAAAATCCGCGCCCACACGCGCCTCACCGCCGTGTAGCCGGTTTACCCCTTGAATCACGATCTGGTTGGAGCCAAGTCCTTCAATTTGCGCACCAAGGCTGTTCAACATGATGCACAAGTCCTGGACATGGGGTTCGCTGGCTGCATTACGGATCACGGTAGTCCCTTGCGCCAGTACACCAGCCAGGATCGCATTCTCGGTCGCGGTGACACTCGCCTCGCTCAACAGAATGTTTGCGCCCTTTAATCCGTCCGACTGCATATGCAGATTGCCACTTTCCAGGTCAATTTGCGCACCGAGCTTCCGAAGCGCCTGCACATGGGTATCAAGGCGGCGTTCGCCAATCGAATCACCACCCGGCAGTGGTAGATTCACTTCGCCCAAACGCCCCAGGAGCGCACCGGCAAAAACAATACTGGCGCGGATTTTCGGGGCAAGTTCGGGGTCTAGCCGAGTGTTGTGGAGCTGCTGTGCCTGGACGCGAACGGACTTATCCCCTATCCACTCCACGGTAGCACCCAGCTTGCGCATCAAATCGATGACGACATCCACATCACCAATGCGGGGGACATTATGCAGCACAACGGCTTCATCCGTCAGCAAACAGGCGGGCAGCATCTTGAGCGCCGCGTTTTTGTTGCCACTGGCCGTGATCTCACCTGAGATTGGATAGCCACCCTGAATCACAAACTGCTGCATACTAGCCTCCTATCGTCATCCTGACACGATCCCCGATGGTCGTACCCAGGCGTGACGCACAGTTACCCTGGCAGATTGCCATCTCAATATAGCCGTTGCTATCCACAGTCAACAAAAGCTCACCAATCTCTGCTTCGCTATAGGTGCGCTTCAGCCCGTCAGCAGCCCATTTATTAATGTTGACCCGTACATCACGCACATGAAACTGCCGCGTGTGATCAACACGTCCAAAGCGCGGATTCAGTTCTGCCATTTCATGATCAAGCCACTGTACCACACCAATACTGGTGACCACATTGCCGAAATTATCAATATGCACCACTTCACCAGTAATCGTCTTATGACCGATTTCAAGTTCTGGCACCATAAAATCCACCAGGGTGTCAACCACCTCACCCAACGCTTCCAGGGGGGTTCCATTGGCGATGTGTGCCGCTGCCGGCGCGAAAATATCGCGGCCATGAAAGGTATGACTCACCTCAGAGAGTTGATGTGCTGGATTTGTCAGGTTGACAATTTTCCCCGGATTTAGCTCGGAAAGGACATACGCCAGTACACCATTATCTGGTGCAACGAAGAAATAATCCCCTGCCTGCACGGCAACTGGCCGCCGCCTTCCACCAACACCGGGGTCCACCACCACCAGAAAAATAGTACCCGGTGCGAAATAACGATAGGCATTCATGAGCGCAAACGCCGCCTGACGCACATTTTGAGGCTGGATAGCGTGGGTAATGTCAATGAAGCGAGCACTGTTACAGATATTTAGCATGACACCCTTCATCACGCCCACATAGATATCGCGTATTCCAAAATCGGTCAGGATTGCAATTGTTCGGCTCATGACTTTGGGCTACCCTCCTTTTCGGGCTTATTGTATCACTCAGTTGACATCTCTCAACCATCTGACTATACTCTATTCAGTCATTACGATTAGGAAATTCAAACGTGCTGCAACTTACCCACCATCATCAATTGGATAAACCAAACCCGGTGTTGGCTGGCCTGTAAGCTGTCACAATATTTTGCCTTTTCAGCCCCCGCACCCAGCGGGGTTTTTGTTTTTAGTTAAGGGGAGAGATCATCATGCTTGCAGTGATCGACTATGGTGCAGGCAATCTTCGCAGCGTGTTACATGCACTCAACTACCTCGGGGTTGATAGCATCCGCCTTGTACATGAACCTCACGACCTCAAGAATGCCACACGGATCATCCTGCCAGGCGTCGGCGCGTTTGGGGCAGGCATGCAGAAGCTCCATGAACAGGGTCTGGTACAGCCCATCAAAGAGGCAGTTCTGGCTGGCAAACCTTATCTTGGAATTTGCCTCGGCATGCAATTCCTTTTTGAATACAGCGACGAGATGGGCCAGCATGAAGGCTTTGGTCTGTTGCGCGGCCATGTCACCCGCTTTCCGCATGATCTCGACCTGAAGGTACCGCACATGGGTTGGAACCAGTTTGAGCTGCACAAATCCTCGCCGTTGATGAAAGACATTGGCAGCGATAACTGGGCCTATTTTGTGCATAGTTATTATTGCGCGCCAGCAAACACCAGTGATGTGTTGGCGACGGTAGATTACGGTATCCCCTTTACCGCTGCCGTACAGCGAGACAACATCTACGGTGTCCAGTTCCACCCGGAGAAAAGCCAGCGCACTGGCCTGCAAATTCTTACCAATTTCCTGGAGCTGAGCGCATGATCATCTATCCGGCGATTGATTTACGCGGTGGAAGAGTGGTGCGCCTGAAGGAAGGTGATCCCAACCGACAGATTACCTTCAGCGATAATCCGCTGGAAACAGCGCGAAGCTGGATGGAGCAAGGAGCAAGTTGGATACATATGGTGAACCTGGATGGCGCGTTCGCAGAAGCCAATGATAATGGTGCGATTCTGGAACAGGTAGCTGCGCTTGGCGTAAAAGTCCAGTTCGGCGGTGGCTTGCGCAAAGTTGAGGATATCGCACAGGCGCTAGAACATGGCGCTACACGCGTCGTCCTCGGAACACTCGCTGTTGAGCAGCCTGAGATTATCCCCCAACTGGTCGAGCAGTGGGGGGCAGATGCGATCTGTATTGCGCTGGATGCACGTGATGGCAAGATCGCAACACGTGGCTGGAAAGAAAAAACCGATCACACACCTGTGAGCTTCGGTCAGGAAATCGCACAAATGGGAGCCAAACACGCCCTCTATACCGATGTCAGCCGGGATGGACAGTTGAGTGGCGCGAACATTGACGACACAGTAAAGTTAGGTCGCGAAACCGGCTTACGAGTGATTGCCTCTGGCGGCGTGACGACGATTGACGAAATTCAACAGCTCGAGCGCAGCGGCATGGTCGCTGGGGCGGTGATTGGCATGGCACTTTACGAAGGTAAAATCACTTTGCAGGAAGCGATAGCAGCGGGAGGCAACCGTGCTCAGTAAACGAATTATTCCCTGTCTTGATGTGCTCAACGGACGCGTGGTCAAAGGTGTGAACTTTGTTGACCTGCGTGATGCAGGTGATCCAGTCGAGCAGGCTGTCATTTATGACCGTGAGGGAGCGGATGAACTTGTCTTCTTAGACATCACCGCATCCCATGAAAACCGTCAGACCACTTTAGAGATGGTACGGCAGGTTGCAGATAACGTGTTTATCCCTTTTTGTGTCGGCGGGGGCATCCGCACCATCGAGGACATTCGCGCTACCCTGCTGGCAGGTGCGGATAAAATCTCGATCAACAGTGCAGCCATCAAAAATCCTGACCTGATTAATCAGGGAGCCTGGGGATTTGGCAGCCAGTGCATCGTCGTCGCCATTGACCCCAAGTGGATTGATGGCCGGTGGGAAGTGTTTATCAATGGTGGTCGTGTCCCCACCGGGCGCGAAGCAATTGAATGGGCTAAAGAGGTTGAACACCGGGGCGCAGGTGAAATCCTGCTGACAAGTATGGATCGCGATGGGACGAAAGCCGGGTATAATATCGAACTGACACGAGCGGTGGCAGAAGCAGTCTCGATCCCAGTGATTGCCTCTGGTGGCGCAGGCAGTATCGAGCATTTTTGCGAGGCACTTACTGTTGGCAAAGCGGATGCAGCGCTGGCCGCCAGCCTTTTTCACTACAATGAGCTGCGTATTGGCGATTTGAAAGCCTATCTTACTGAGCAAGGTGTAACCGTTAGAACCTCAGGTTGGGAATATGCAAACGACAGAATTTCTTGAACAACTAATCGCCAATCTCGCCTTCAACGAGCAGGGTTTAATCCCGGCGATTGTTCAGGATTCCCGTACCCAGCAGGTTTTGATGATGGCATGGATGAACAGTGATTCTATCCAGCAGACCCTGGACCAGGGCGAAACTGTTTTTTGGAGCCGCAGCCGCCAGGAACTATGGCATAAAGGGGCTACTTCTGGTAACGTGCAGCATGTGATCGAGATCCGCGTAGACTGCGATGGCGACACATTGCTGATACTGGTTGACCCTGCTGGCCCGGCCTGCCACACCGGTCAAACCTCTTGCTTCTACCGTAACGCTTCGGAATTTGCGAATGGTAATCAACATGACAGATAACATGCTTGCACAACTTGAAAACATCATTCAGGATCGCAGACAACACCCCAAAGCTGGCAGCTACACCAATCAGCTATTCGAAAAAGGGGTGAACAAAATTGCGCAGAAAGTGGGCGAGGAGGCAACTGAAGTTGTGGTTGCGGCCCTGGGGCAAACACGTCAGGAACAGATTGGGGAGCTTTCGGACCTGTTCTATCACACACTCGTCTTGATGAATCAACTTGATATTTCGCTGGATGATGTCAGCACCGAACTTCGGAAACGCCACCAACCAGAACAACCATAATGACTCTTCAAAAGCCTCAACATACCGAAACCCAGGACCCAAATTATCGACACCTGCTGCGCGATACAATCGGACTCTGGATTTTGTGGGCTGGCCTGTCCCTGGTAATGTGGGTCCTGTTGGGTGATGTCGCGCTCCTGTTCTCAATAATCATGTTGGGCACCCTGCTGCTTTATCTGGGTTTACGCATTTATCACCGCCTACATGTTGAACAGTTTCAGCACTACTGGCAGACTGAAGCCCTTTTCAGCATCTACTCTTCCATACCCATCACACAACCGTTACCTGCCTTGCGCTTCTGGGCTGCCTCACCCGATTTTATCTCGCTCATCGTTACCCTCATTAAACAATACCAGCCGCGCTTCATTTTGGAGTTGGGCAGCGGTGTCTCTACACTCATCGAGGGCTATGGTTTACGCGAAATCGGTGAGGGCTACATTGTTTCCTTAGAGCATAGTGCGCACTTTGCGAATGTCACATCAGAAAACATCCAGCGTCACGGCCTCCAGGATTTCGCACAGGTCATTCACACACCATTGAAATCGGTCATGCTGCATCAGATTACACATTTGTGGTATGACACTTCTGGCCTGGAGAATCTGCCCCCGATTGATCTGCTAATTGTGGATGGGCCATCCGTCGAAAATCAGGTCATGGCGCGCTACCCAGCGGTTCCCCTGCTATTCCAAAAACTAAATCCCGGCGCATTAATTCTTGTGGATGGCTTCTCTCAGAATGAGGAGTATGAGATGGTCAAGCGCTGGATTAGGGATTTCCACCTGACTATTGTTGATACCTATGCCACCGAAAAAGGCGCGATTATCCTGCGCAAAGGCGGCACCACCTCGGAGTAAGCTTTTGACCACGCCCTTTATTGCCGAAACCACTTTTTACGTTCGTTATGCTGAAACAGACGCGATGGGAATCGTCCATCACGCGAGTTATGTGGTTTATCTGGAAGAAGGCCGCACCAACTATGCGCGTCAACGTGGCAACGATTATGCCAGCTTTGAGCGAAGCGGTTATTATCTGGCGGTCACCGAAATTTCGGTGCGTTATATTAAACCCGCTCGCTACGGCCAGCAGGTTACGGTACGCTGCTGGATAGAAGAGATGAAAAGCCGTGGGCTAACTTTTGCGTACGAAATCATTGATGCGCAAAGTCGCGATTTGTTCGTGACGGGAACCTCCAAACACATCTGCATTACCCACACAGGACAGGTCGCGCGACTTCCTGAAGCGTGGCGTTCCTGGGCACAGCAGTAAAAGTTTGACAGCGGTTAAAATCTGTCATTATAATTAAAAATAATAAAAGAGTTAGTTAATTAAATTAATGGAGTTTTGTTTTATGGTAGCTTATTCTGATAAACCCTGGTTAAGATTATATGCAGAAGGTATTCCCCATACCTTGGAATACCCCCCACTCCCACTTCATGCACTTCTCAGCAAATCCGCCCGCGAAAAACCCGAATACGTCGCTCTCGTGACCACACTTGAACTGCCGCTTTTTGGGCGTGTCGAGAGCGAAATGACTTATGCCGAGCTAGAGCGATATTCGAATGCATTCGCTGCCGCCCTGGTCGATATGGGGCTGAAAAAGGGTGATCGAGTTGCCCTGGTCATGCCCAATATTGCCGCCTTCGTCATCTCGTTCTACGCGGTGTTGAAAGCCGGTGGTGTCGTCGCCGCTACAAATCCCACCTACCCTTCAGAGAAAATTCAATTCCAGATCAATGACTGCGGCGCACGTTTTATCATTACCATGAGCCTCTATTACGACAAAGTAAAGGAAATCCAACCAGACACCAAGGTGAAATCTGTCGTAGTCACCAACGTGAAAGAGTACTTTCCTGCGGTTGGAAAATTCCTATTTACACTAGCCAAAGAGAAGAAAGAAGGCCATCGGGTTGAGCAACTGGCAGAAGGCGACTGCTGGCTGCAAGATTTACTCAAACAGTACGATGGACAGCAATCCAATGTTGAAGTAACACCGGATGATCTGGCGCTGTTTCAATATACTGGCGGCACGACAGGCGTTCCCAAAGCCGCGATGGCACCGCACAAAGCGCTGGTTGCGAACACCCTTCAGATCAACGCGGTCTGCCAGCCTGGAGACAACGAAATTTACCTGGGGGCGCTTCCTATGTTCCACGTTTTTGGCCTGGTCGCGGTCCTGGGCGCTGCGGTACAGACTGGCGCACGGATTATCCTCATCATTAATGCACGTGAGACGAATGATGTCATTGGGGCCATCAATAAATATAAACCGACACTCTTCCATGGTGTCCCTGCCCTTTACAATGCAGTCAATAACAATCCTATCGTTCGTAGCGGTGAAGTAAATCTAAGATCGCTGCGCGCCTGTATCAGCGGATCCGCACCACTTTCGCCCGCCACCAAGCAGGAGTTTGAGAAGCTAACCGGTGCAAAGCTGCTGGAAGGCTACGGCATGAGCGAAGCCCCCACAGCCAGCCATGTAAATCCGCTTCGGGGCGAAAATCGTACAGGCTCAATCGGCCTGCCGATGCCTGACATGGATATACGAATCGTCAGCCTGGATGATGAAGTCACGGATGTCCCGGTCGGTGAAATTGGGGAGCTGGTGATGGCTGGGCCGCAAGTGATGTGTGGCTACTACGGCATGCCTACCGAAACAGCCAATGCGTTACGTGAGCGAGACGGCAAAGTGTGGCTTTATACCGGCGACATCGCGCGCATGGATGAAGATGGTTACTTCTACATTGTTGACAGAAAGAAGGACATGGCCCTCATCGGTGGCTTCGGTGTGTACCCCAATGCAGTCGAAAAGGCCATCAAGGAGCATCCTGCGGTGTTTGAAGTAGGCGTCGCGGCGATCCCCCACCCTGAGAAAGAAGGCCAGGAAGCACTCAAAGCATGGGTGGTGCTTAATCCAGGAATGAGCATCACCGAGAAAGAGCTAATGGAGCACTGCTCCCAACGACTTGCCCGCTACGAAGTACCCAGCCGCTATAGTTTTGTAGATGAATTACCAAAATCGACAGTGGGTAAAACACTACGGCGCGAACTAATCCGTATGGAACTCGAAGAGAGCGAGCGAGCGCTCAGCTAAAAACGCAACCAACGGCAGGCCACTTTCAACGGTCTGCCGTTTCCTCTTCTGGTGCTTCAAGATAATAACCACGATAAAACGCGCGTGCGGGTCCACGATTGACATACCATAACACATACGCTGCGACCAGCAGGGTAAATATCAAGCGTGCTTGCAAAAGCGAATCGGCCAGCACCGCGCCAGAGTCAAATCCCTGCGCGGCTCCATTTTTGGCGTTGAACGCCAGGACAGTCGCCACAATGGTCGCCAGAGTCATGATAATCACGGCACCAACAAATACCATCCGTATACGCGCGGGTTTACCTCGCCATGCCAAAACAGCGATCACCAAAAAGATCAGTGACACGACTGTTTGCAATATCAGTTCGCCGCCTGAAAGTCCCAGGATGTCTGCGCCGGAGGCTCCTCCACCTTCTAAAAACTCAATATTCCGAAAACGCAGGTAAACGGAAAGGTAAAACGCGACCTGCACCAGGGGGAGGATAGCGAACAGCAGTGCGCTCACAAAGATCGCAATGGAGAGTCCTAATGGACGTCCAGGTTTAGACATCAAAAGCCCCTTTAAGACGTCTTATTTTGTTTGTAAGTCTGAAATACGTATGCATTAGCCAAGTTCTTATTCTTATGGTAGAATGCCGGTAATTACAGTTATCTATAGTATCTGTGGGAGAAGCATCAAAACCATGAAGTTACACGAATTGATCGAACAAACTTACCAGACCTTTCATGAGGAGGCAGCAAGCGCGCGTGTCATCCTACTCCATCCACAGAGCCAGTACCGCTCGGTGCTTGTCGCAAAACTGATTCAGTCAACCGAGACTAAAGTATTTTACTATGCTCTCGGACCAGACGATATTAATGTTCAGTCGTTCCTCACTGGGCTAACTCATGATCTGGCGAACCAATACCCGACATTCGGTCGTCATCTGAATATTCTCCCACCAGATGATTATAAGAATAATATGGAAGTTGTCTTAGGGACATTCGCGCAAGATCTGGCAGAAATGAGTGATGATCCCTTCTTTTTCATTCTAGATGAATACGACCGTAGTGACAGTGCGGATGATGTGCAGATGTTTGTCGAAAAACTGGTCGACTTGCTGCCAGAGAACTGTCGTCTGGTCATCAACAGCCGCACGCTGCCACGGTTACCGTGGGTCTCTCTGATCGCGCAGAAAAAAGCGATCCTGCTTAAAGACAATCAACTAATTCGCAGCGATTTCTACAACATCAAGACCGAAGGCGAAAATCAACTAAAAGTATTCGCACTCGGCCCTGGCTACATTTTGATGGACGATAAGCCAGTGGATACCTGGGAAGGACATCTGCCACGCCTGCTATTTTTCTTCGCGCTGGACCGGCCCAGTATCACCCGCTCGGAGATATGTCAGGCGTTTTGGCCGGAGTTAGATACCGACCAGGCCGTAAACGTGTTCCATGTGACCAAGCGCCGCCTTCATAAGGCGCTGGATATGGATGTTCTGGTTCACGAAGATGGCTATTATCACATCAGCCCTGACC
>JAIOHN010000260.1 GCA_019912985.1 Anaerolineae bacterium
GCCGTTTGATCGTGCGACCAGCCGGCAGTCTCGCAGATGGCCTTGATCCCAGGCATTCCATTCTGGTGCAGTGGTTTCAAATGTCGCATTTCTGGTGGCAATTCCCTGCTCATAGATCACCTTCACCGAGGGCCAATCGACCGCTTGCATGGCTTCAATCAAGATTTCCATGTGCCAATCCCCTTAAATGAGCAAACGTGTATCCCCATTCAGACAGCGCTTTGCCAGTGCCAGCACCCGATAGAGATAATTATCAGGCTGCAAGATAAAATTGGTCTTGTGTATCGCAATCTGCGCTGATCCGAGTCCAATCGTTTCCCCGGTTATGGACTCACACGTTTCATCAAACAAGGCCAGCCCATCATCAATCGCAAACCTGACCAACCCACTGATTTCCTCTTTTTGAAAGTGATAAGCATTTAGCGGCTGATCGCAGATCAGAAAAAATACATCATTGAATTCGTAATCAACCAATCCAAACTGCCGTGCGACTGATACTCGAATGCCCACTGGAATCAGATCATCAAAGTCAACATCCAACCCCAATTCCTCGCGAATTTCACGCACACCATCTGCTGTTGACTCGCCCGCTTCATAATGCCCGGCAGCACTCACATCCAGCATGTTGGGGAATAAATCTTTATCCGGCCCGCGCTTTTGCACCACCATGTAATCCACGCCATCCGTGCTGCGATAAATCACCCAACAGTGAAATGTCCGGTGCCAATCCCCATCCCGATGCACGGCGCTGCGTTCTTTTACCCCCAGAGGCGTGAGGTTTTCGTCGTAAATGTCGAGCATCTCAACCATTGGCGAATGCCTTCCTGGCGGCAGTGATGAACGCTTCCATCTTTGCACGGTCTTTGATCCCCGGTTGCTCAGCGGGTTCAACCCCGCTGGCAACATCAACACCCCAGGGCTGAATCGCGCTCACCCGTTCACCGACATTCTCCGGCGTTAGCCCTCCTGCCAACATCAAGCGCGGCACCTGCGCCTGAACTGTCCGCGCTACTTCTACACTGGCTTGCTCGCCTGTCCCTCCATACAGCTTGGGGTGATAAGCATCCAGCAGGAGTGAAGGTGCGCGTTCATCTGATGGAAAGTGGGGGCTAAAATAAGCTGCATCTTCAACGGCCATTGCCACGTTCGCCGGACGAATAGCCTTGAAGCCAATACCACGCAGCTCGCGCAGCATATCGCTTGATTCGTCACCACTCAGTTGGGCGAAGTTCAGCCCCACCTGATTGGTAATTGTGGAAATTGCTCCCACACCTTCATTTACAAATACACCGACCAGCACCGGACAACGTGTATCCAATGTTTCGCGCAGTTTACTGCAAATCGCCAACGCGGCCTCTGGCGAGAGATAACGCGGGCTGCGCTTGTAGAAGTTAAATCCGAGCAAATCTGCTCCAGCTTCAGCGGCAGCCAGCGCGTCTTCAAATGTGGTGATGCCGCAAATCTTTACCTTGATCGTCATGTCTACCTCTATAAGGAAAGATGGTTTCGATCCAGGACAGCGAAATGAGCGCTTCCGCCAGCGTAGTCCTGAAGCAGCGCCAGCATATCCTGTACGGCCTGCTCGACATCCTGGCGACTATCAGCGTGATGGGCCTCAATGGTCACGATCACATCAGTCGTAGTGGCCTGAGCAGCACTCGGTTCGCTCTGCCGCCAGCACCAACGCCGGGCAAACACGGTGTTCGTCTCATCCGTGAATACCACCTCGCCGATCACTGGATGAATCACCTCATCCTGTCCCAACTCTGTATAGTGTTCGCTGCCACCTGCGAAGTGGACGGTCATCATCCCCTGCACGCTCTGGCGATCAATCACGGCAATCGGCAGTGCATAACGGATGCTCACCAGATTGCCAATGTCCACCAATGTGTTGATCGTGGGGATATCCCCTTTCTTCGTCAGGCGGCGCATTAATGATTCCGCAGCGCTGCGATACTTGGTCGGTTCCACGCCGAACTGCCGGAAAACGCTGCGCCAGGCCGCCAACGATGGGATTTCGCTCAGCGACTTTGACCCCACCCGTTCGATCACGGCTTGCTGTTCCGCCTGATAAAGCGCCTGCAGCGGCGACGTGGTGGGTCCATTACGCAGCCCTTCAGCCACGATTACACCACTGATTAGGTCAGGGAAGCGCTCCACAATTTCAGGGTGATACTGGAAAATCATCGGTTTAACTCCGCGCCTGCGCACTGTAATCGCGCACTGCTGCGGCCATATCATCTGCCTTCACCAGCGATTCGCCGACCAGCACCGCATGAGCACCCAGCTGCCCCATTCGCCTTACATCCTCCGACCCACTGATCCCGCTTTCAGCCACCAACGTAACGTCCGGCGGCACCAGCGAGGCTAACCACCCGGTGGTTTCCATGTCCACATGAAACGTCTTAAGGTCACGGTTGTTAACGCCGATCAACTGTGCACTCAGCTGCAACGCACGTTCCATCTCGGCTTCATTATGTACTTCCACCAATGGGGCCATACCCAATTCGAGAACAAGCTGATGCAGATCAGCAAGTTGTCCATCCGCCAGCGCCGCCACGATCAGCAGCACCGCATCCGCACCAGAGACCCGCGCCTCGTACACCTGATAGGGGTCAATCACGAACTCTTTGCGCAGTAGCGGGATACCAACCGCTGCCCGCACCGCTTCTAAATAACGCAGATGCCCTTGAAAGAAACGTTCATCTGTCAGCACGGAGATCGCCGCCGCACCGTTTTCGGCATAGGCTGTGGCAATCGCAATTGGATCAAAATTCTCTACCAGAAGCCCTTTGCTAGGCGATGCCTTTTTGACCTCGGCAATCAGCGCCACTGTGTCACGGCGCAGCGCCCCAACAAAGTCCAGTGGCGGCTGTACTGCATGAACGGCGGCACGGAGTTCCGATAGTGAACGCTGCTGCTTGCAAGCGGCAACTTCCTCCACTTTGTGCGCCAGAATTTGATCCAGTACGGTATCAGTCTTTACAAAAGCGCCCACAGTATCCCGCCTTAATCGTTCGCCTGTGAAACAAGGCTGTTGCTGAACGCGATCAGCTCATCAAGCTTTGCCAGCGCGGCACCACTTTCGATGGTATGCCGTGCCAGTTCAATACCTTCCTGCAAATCTGCAACTTTATCCGCTGCCAGCAGCGCGGCACCCGCGTTCAACAGCACGACATCGCGTTTAGCCCCATCGACTGTTCCTGCCAGAATACCGCGCAGGATCGAGGCATTGGTCGGCGCATCACCGCCAAGCAGATCGGAGATATGTGCGCCCTCGAAGCCATAATCCTCTGGCTTCAGCTCGTAGCTGTAGACATTGCCATCACGGTAATGACTAACCGTATTCGGTCCAGTGGTGGTCAGTTCGTCTAACCCACCATACCCGTTCACAATGATCGCCGACTTGGTACCCAGCGCGCCCAGCACATGCGCCAGCATATCGGTCAAATCCGGCACGAAAACTCCCATGAGCTGACGCTGTGCGCCTGCCGGATTGGTCAGCGGCCCCAGGATATTAAAGATTGTTCGCACACCCATCTGACGACGCGGCCCAATGGCATACTTCATGGCCGGATGCAGCTTGATCGCAAAGAGGAAACCCATACCCACTTCGTCTACACAGGTACCAACCTGTTCGGGAGTCAGATCGAGATTTACGCCCAACTCGTTGAGCACATCGGCACTGCCACATTGGCTGCTGGCAGCACGGTTGCCATGCTTGGCAACTTTTACACCCGCGCCCGCGGCTACAAACGCAACCGTCGTGCTGATGTTAAAAGTGCCAGAGCGGTCGCCACCCGTGCCGCAGGTATCCAGCAATTCCTCGCCTGTAAATTGAGTCGGGACACGGTGCGCATTGTTACGCATCGCCCGCGCGCTACCGACGATCTCGTCCTGCGTCTCGCCTTTCATGCGCAGTCCCATCAGGTAAGCGCCAATCTGCGCCTCTGTAGCTTGCCCCGTCATGATCTGGCTCATCACGGCTTCCGCCTCGTCCTCCTGTAAGTGACCGAAGCGGCTGGTAATGTCAATTGCACGTTGAATATCCATCAAATAAATCCTTTTTTGATTCGGCTCTGCTAGCCAGCTACCACCGGCAGCTTCATTTCCAGAAAGTTTTGTAAAATGCGTGGCCCGAACCCGGTCAGAATACTTTCTGGATGAAACTGAACGCCCATCACCGGGAACTGCTTGTGCCGAAGCCCCATAATTTCGCCTTGCTCGGTGAACGCCGTGACAGTGAGTACGTCCGGCAGCGAATCCTCTTCTACGATCAGGCTGTGATAGCGAGTGGCCTCAAAGGGGCTTGGTACACCCTGAAACAGCGGGTCGTCCCGGTGATAGATCATGCTCGTCTTGCCGTGCATCAAACGACCGGCACGCGCCACTATACCGCCATAAGCCTGCCCAATACACTGATGACCCAGACAAACTCCCAGGATAGGTATCTCAGCACCCATCTCGGGGATCACATCCAGCGAGACACCACCATCATCCGGCGTCCCCGGACCTGGTGAAATCACGATCCTTTCCGGATGCAGTGCGCGAATCTCATCCAGTGTAATCTGATCGTTGCGCACCACCCGCAGATCAGCGCCAATCTCGCCAAGCTGCTGGACGATGTTGTAGGTAAAGCTGTCGTAGTTATCAATCACCAGAATCATTTTTTTCCTCCAATTCACCGAATGACCGGCTGGTCAGCCCTTCCAGGTGCGAAAGATCGTTTGCCGCAATGATGCTCCACTGGTTATTTGCATCCAGCGCGATCGTCGTCACGGATGTATTTCCCAATACATGGCTGTAAATGTCGTAATCAGGCACCAGATCATACAGCAGCATGTGCGTTGAGGTGGTGTGTGAGATTAACCCAATCGTATTCCCGCGATCCTGGGCAAGCAGATCCTTGAAGGCCGCGACAACACGTTTACGCACCTCGCTGCGCGATTCCCCGCCCGGCACACGAAAATCATCAACATTAGCCTGCAACTGACTGTATTGCTCAGGATACCAGGCACGAATTTCAGCCAGGGTCATGCCCTGCCATTCGCCAATCTTGCGCTCACGCCAGCGTTCGTCATAAGTCGGGTCATACCCTAGCTGCTTCGCCAGAATTTCCGCTGTTTCTTTGGCTCTCCGCAAGTCACTGGAATAGAGCGTGCTCATACCGATGTTGCGAATAAAACGACCAAGTGCCAGTGCCTGAGCCCTGCCGTAATCACTGAGCGGGTTGGAAACCCACCCCTGCCAGCGTCCTTCGCGGTTCCAGTTGGTTTCACCTGGGCGGATCAAAATTACCCGTTTCACCGTCATGAATCTCTCTGCTCCTACATCAAACCAGATTCGGCACGTTGAATAGCAATGGCGACAGCGCGTGCTTTATTCACGGACTCCTGATACTCAGTTGCCGGATCACTATCTGCCACCAAACCGGCACCCGCCTGCAAGTAAACGGTATCGCGCTGCATCAGCAGCGCACGAATAGTGATACATGTATCCATAGAGCCATCAAAGCTGAAATAGCCCACCGCACCCCCATAAGGACCGCGACGTGTGCCTTCCAACTCCTCAATAATTTCCATCGCCCGCACTTTAGGTGCGCCGCTTAGTGTCCCGGCTGGGAATGTCGCCGCCAGCAGATCGAAGGCATCCATTTGTTTGTCGATTTCGCCCTTCACCTGGCTGACGATGTGCATCACATGCGAGTAGCGTTCGATATACATCATCCGCTCAACCTTGACCGTCCCATAACGGCATACCCGACCCAGGTCATTACGGCCCAGGTCCACCAGCATCACATGCTCAGCGCGCTCCTTAGGATCATTGATGAGTTCTTCTTCAAGCTGCGTATCTTCTTCTGGCGTAGCACCGCGCGGCTTCGTCCCGGCGATGGGGCGTACCGTGGCAACCCCATCTTCCAGCCGTACCATCATCTCCGGAGATGCGCCCATCAAGGTGAAATCATCACCGAAGCGCAGGAAAAACATATATGGCGACGGGTTCAACGCCCGTAGTGCGCGGTAAATTGTGAGTGGTTCTGCTGAGGTTTTCCGGCTGAAGCGCTGTGACAGCACAATCTGGAAAGCATCGCCTGCCGCAATGTATTCTTTGGCAGCTTCGACATTCTCCATAAATTTCTCGCGGGATACATTTGATTTCAACTCGGTATCCACCTCGCCCGGCGCTTCGGCCACAGGGGGTAGAGGTTGTTGCAGCGCAGCCATGATCTGATCAATCCGGCTAAGTGCATCATCATAGGCTTCGTCAGGATCGCCGGTATTATGTGCGTTCGCCAGGATAATCAACTGATGTTTGGCATGATCAAAAATCACCACGGTGTCTGGCAGCAAGAAAGCAGCATCCGGCACATCAAGTTCTTTTTCGGCAGTTTCTGGCAGGCGCTCAAAATAACGTACCACGTCATAACCCACAAATCCCACAGCGCCACCGATAAAGCGCGGCAGCCCCTCAATCTTGACAGGCTTCACCCGCTTAAATTCCTGCTTCACCGCCAACAGCGGATTCTCACCGGGTTGCAGTTCGCGTGTGACGGTTTTGCCATGGAGCGTACGTGCGACGGTATTATTTTGAATAGTAATTACCCCTTTTGGATTGACCCCCAAAAAGGAATAGCGGCCTACCTGCTCACCACCCTCGACACTTTCCAGCAAAAATGAAACATTTCCGGCCTGTGCCAGCTTCATATAGACCGAAACTGGAGTCTCCAGGTCAGCCAGCAATGTTCGATACACTGGAACCAGATCACCTTCGCCAAACAGACGGTATAATTCCTCGCGGCTGGGCATTGCATCAGCGCGGGTTCGTGGTGCTGTCGGTGAAAAAGCCATCATTCTTTTCCTCCACTTACCCAAATAAAAGAATCCCTTCTCCCGCTAAGGACGAGAAGGGATTCCCGTGGTGCCACCTTAATTCTTACACAATGTGTAAGCACTCGTTGAGGTACGGGCCTGTGACCGATACCCTGCGCTCTGCTAACGGTGCGCCTCCGGCTTGGGCTACTGGCAAATTCACCCTTGCAACTCCCTGGTCCATTCGACATCTGCGCTTGTACCACCTTCTCAGCAACCGGTGGTTCTCTGAACATCGCTTTGATGTGTACTCGTCCAGATCACAGTCTTTAATCTGATAATCTGCTAACATCCTATCGACAAACCTTCGGAGTGTCAAGCAATTGGCGCAAACTCGATTTTCAGGCTGCTTATCCGCAAGAAACCTGTTTCAACTTTTCGTGTTTATGATATAATTCAGCACGAACATCAGTTCTATTGCATTGACTTTTAACAACATCATCATGGTCGTTGTGTCACCTATCAGGCTGTATAATGGGCGTCACACGATAAGCAATTAAGCCCAGGTAATCAAGTGTAGTATCTCATCACTTTTCGAAGTGTAGTCTGTGAAAGGTAATCCCTTGCCCACACTGACCAACCGCGAAATTGCGGATATTTTCGAAACAATCTCCGATATGCTGCAAATCAAAGGCGAGAGTCCCCATCGTTATCTCGCTTACAGCCGTGCTGCCGAAACGATCCGTGAGCTGCCCCGTGATCTGCACGTGATCGCAGCGGAAGACACGCTCACTGACATCCCCACCATCGGCAAGACACTGGCCGATAAAATCAAGGAGATGCTCGATACCGGTGAACTCCAATTTTATGAGCGCCTGAAAACCGAGATTCCGCCAGGGTTGGTCGAGATCATGCACATCAACGGGGTCGGCCCCAAAAAGGCCAAGCTGTTCTGGGAAACCCTGAACATCACCAATGTCGAAGAACTCAAAGCTGCCGCCGAAGGTGGGAAACTCCAGGACCTACCTAAGATGGGCGCAAAAAGCGAGCAAAAGGTTCTGGAGGGTATTGAGGCGTTATCCCGGCAGACCGGACGTACACCACTGGGTATTGCCTTGCCCGCAGCGCAGGAGATTCTTGACCGGCTGCTGGCCTTGCCGGAGTCCATTGAAGGCGCGATCGCGGGCAGCATCCGACGCGGCAGGCCGACCATTGGCGATGTCGATCTGCTGGTCGCCAGCGATCATGCCGAGCCAATTATGAACACCTTCGTCAACATGGAAAACGTGGCGCGTATCCTTGGTCATGGCCCCACCAAAAGCTCGGTGGAGCTTCTCAATGGCTTGCAAGTTGACCTGAGAGTGCTGGAAAAAGCACGGTGGGGAACCGCCCTCAACTACTTCACCGGCAGCCAGGCGCACAATATTAAAATGCGTGAACTCGCCCTGAAAAAGCGTTTGAGCCTTAATGAACATGCTTTTCGCCCGGTGGATGAAGAGGGCAACATTATCGAAGATGCTGAGCCAATCCTCTGCGCGACCGAGGAAGAAGTCTACGCGACTGTGGATTTGCCATATATTCAGCCAGAACTCCGCGAGGATGATGGCGAATTCCAGGCTGCTCAGGAAGGAAAGCTGCCGCATCTTATTACCCTCAGCGACATTCAGGCCGACCTCCACATGCACACTGTCTGGAGCGACGGCAAGCGCACCATCCGTGAGATGGCCGAGGCAGCGCGCCAGCGCGGGCGTCAGTATATCGTCATCACCGATCACTCCCAGTATTCTACTATTGCCAACGGCCTTTCGGTTGAGCGATTGATGGAGCAGCGGCAGGAAGTGCAGCAGATTGATGACGAATTCGGGTCGGACTTCAAGATTTTCCACGGAATCGAAATGGATATTCGTACCGATGGCACGCTGGATTATCCCGATGAAGTGCTGGCCCAATTGGATTTCGTCATCGCGTCGCTGCATTTCGGGTTGCGCCAGGAACGGACAGTTGTGACAGAACGCCTGCTGAACGCCATTCGCAATCCACACGTGGATCTTATCGGGCATCCACGCGGTCAGCTTATCCCCAATCGTGAGCCTGCCGATCTGGATATGGATATGGTCTTTCAAGCAGCAGCAGAATACGGCACCGCACTGGAAATCAACGCCAACCCTCACCGCCTCGATCTCGAAGCTCGTTATGCACGGCGGGCGGTGCAGTTAGGTGTCCCACTCGCCATTGACACAGATGCCCACAGTGAGCCAGACATGGACTTGATGCCCTTTGGCATTCTGACGGCTCGGCGTGGGTGGGTGGAACCCGAATGTGTTATAAACACCTGGTCACTGGAACGCTTTACGGAGTGGATCAAGAGCCGGGGTTAAGCATGTCGCAACAACCAGCACCACCGCCAAATTTACCGGAGCAGGACAACCGGCCACCAGGCTATACGCCCTACGGGCCGCGTAAACGCAAGAAAAAACCGGAGCGCAGCGGACTGTATCTGCCCTTATGGTCGGTTGTGCTGATGTTGGTGACGGTGCTGGCGCTGGCTGGCGGAGTCATCTTTCTGGTGATCTACATTGGCGGCCCATCCTACGTTGCCGGAGGTGAGCCTCAAATCGTGATCGTGACTGCCGCCGTCACACCAACACCACCACAGCCACAAATCGCACAACCAACAACCAGCGGTGTCTTTGCCCAGCCCACACAACCAGCCGCCGCGCTCACATTAGAAGGCCCTACCCTGGTTCCCACCAACACCGCCACACCAACACCTGATGTGATCGCCGTGGGGAAACAGGTCACTGTCATCGGCGCAGGGGGCGTCAACGTCCGCTCCGCTGCTGGAACCACCAACACCATTAACTTTGTGAGCCAGCCCAATGATGTGCTCACAGTCGTTGATGGACCGCAGCAGGTGGATAATCTCATCTGGTGGCAGGTGCAGGATGATAGTGGCAGGGTCGGATGGGCCGCTGAGAATGATGGCCAACAGGATTTACTTGCAACGCTTCGCCAGTAGGAGTGAGTGAGCATGGAACTAGAGCAGCGCACACGTGAACTTCGCGAACAGTTGAATTATCACATTTATCGATATAACGTGCTTAGTGACCCGATTATCACCGACGCTGAATATGACCGGCTGTATCATGAGCTGCGCCAGCTTGAAGAAGAGCACCCGGAGCTGATTACGCTTGACTCTCCTACTCAACGTGCGGGCAGCGACTTATCTGAGGATTTTCCCAAAATCCAACATCCTGTATCCGTTCTCAGTCTTGCCAATGCATTCAGTGTCGAAGATTTGCGCAGTTGGGAAGAACGTAACCAGCGATTGCTCCCTGCGGATACAGACTTGGATTATGTCCTTGAACCCAAACTCGATGGATTGACCGTGGTCATCACCTATGAAAATGGCATTCTGACTAAGGCTGCTACCCGTGGTAATGGCGAAGTCGGTGATGATGTCACAGCCAATATCAAGACCGTCCGCACCATCCCCCTTCGCATCCCTGTTCACAGAGACAAAGGCCCCGCGCCGGAACGAGTCAGCGTGCGCGGCGAAGTATTATTCTTTAAGAAGGACTTTGAAGCCCTTAATCAGCGGCAGGAAGCCGAAGGGCTGCCCCTATATGTTAATGCGCGCAACACGGCTTCTGGTACGCTGAAGCAGAAAGATTCCCGCATTACCGCCTCCCGACCGCTGTCTGCGTTTATCTATGATGTGTTGGATAGTGTGGGATTAAAGTTGGATACGCAACAGGAAATGTTGGATTTCTTGCAGGATATGGGATTCCATATCCCACCACAATCCAACTACTATCCCACGTTATCCGACATTATCCAGCAGTTACCCACACGGGAATCCCTCAGAGACTCGCTCGATTATGAGATCGACGGCCTCGTCATCAAGGTCAACAACCTTCATTTGGCGAATGAATTGGGAGTTGTGGGAAAAGATCCGCGCGGCGCGATTGCCTATAAATTCCCGGCACAAGAAGCGTCCACCAAACTGATTGGCGTCACGGTTAATATTGGACGCACTGGAAAAATTACCCCAACGGCGCAGCTTGAGCCGGTGTTCATCAGCGGTGTGACCGTCGTCAATGCCAGCCTGCACAACTACGACTTGATCGCCAGTCTGGATATTCGCCTCGGTGATACGGTTATCGTCAAACGCTCAGGCGATGTCATCCCGTATGTGATAGGCCCTGTCACTGGAAGCCGTACCGGCAGCGAAACGCCGATCACCCCACCCGAGTTTTGTCCCTTCAGTGGCGATCCTATTATCCAGCCGGAAGGCGCAGTGGATTACTACTGCCCCAATCCCCGATGCCCGGAGCGCGTATTTCGCAAAGTCGAATTTTTTGTTTCGCGCGGCGCGATGGATATTGAGGGTATGGGACCGCAAACTGTCAAAACATTGATTGAAAAAGGCATCATCACCGACGAAGGCGACATCTTCTATCTCACGCCTGAACCGCTGCTGGAATTGGAGAAGTTCGCTCAAAAGAAGGTCGATAATCTCTTGGCCTCCATCGAAGCCGCCAAACACCGCCCGCTCGCACAGTTGATCACCTCGCTGGGAATTGATGGCGTTGGCGGCACCATCGCTGAGTTGCTGGCGAGTGAGTTCCAATCAATCGACGAGCTTATCAGCACCAGCGAGGCTGTGAAGCAAGCCGCAGTCGCATTCAGAAACGCGGCCTCGCCATTGATCGAAGCTGCTGAAAACCCGGGTGCAAACCAACTTTTAGCTGATACGCAGCGCAATATCGAGCGCCTGCGCAATCCGCTGATTGAGCTTGTGCCACGTTACAGAGATGGGCAGGAGATTGGTTCGCGTCTACAGCGCCTGCTTAAATCGCTGGAAGCATATGGAGCGCTGGATGAGTTAGTCGCCCCGCTGCAAGCGATGATTCGGGCTGCACAGCCGCTGATTCGCATTGAGGGCCTTGGTCCCATTCTCGTCCACAACATCGTGGATTGGTTTGCCGACGACTTTAACCAGGGGATCATCGCCAAAATGAAGCAGGCCGGGGTTAACATGGAGGCTGAGGCACGCACGCTCTCCAGCAACAAGCTCGAGGGGATGACCTTTGTGCTGACCGGCACCCTGCCCAGTATGACCCGTGAGGAAGCCTCCGCGCTTATCGAAAACCACGGTGGAAAAGTCACAGGCAGCGTCAGCAAAAAGACCAGCTATGTGCTGGTTGGCGACTCTCCGGGCAGCAAAGCGACCAAAGCAGCACAACTTGGCGTCCCCACAATCAGCGAAAATGACCTCAAGGCGATGGTTGGCGTTTAAAGTCTGCGCACTTGCAAATCCTATGAGCGAATGCTATCGTTCTGCGCTTAATCGCGTAAACAGATCATATGTGGACTGAATGAACGAACAAATCTCGCAGGTCATTGTGTTTGTTCTAGTGGGTTTTTTCGCACAACTGATTGATGGCAGTCTGGGAATGGGATACAAAGTCAGCTCGACATCGTTCTTGCTGAGTTTTGGGATTCCCCCGGTATTAGCCAGCGCCAGTGTTCATAGTGCGGGCGTGTTTACCAGCATCAGTTCAGCCTTGGCGCACATCAAGTTTGGCAATGTGAAACCAGACCTTGTCAAGAAACTCATCGTCCCTGGCGTCATCGGCGGTATCCTCGGCGCGCTGGTGCTGACCTCCATCCCCGCAGATCTGATCAAGCCAGCGGTCGCCCTCTATCTGTTGATTATGGGCGTAATCATCGTTTACAAGGCGTTGAGAGAAGCATCCATTATTCCAGCGGCCAGCCGCATTGTGCCACTGGCGTTTGCAGGTGGCTTTTTCGATGCTATCGGTGGCGGGGGCTGGGGGCCGATCGTGACGTCCACACTGGTTGCTCGTGGCGGTGAACCGCGTTTCGTCATTGGCTCGGTCAACACCGCCGAGTTTTTCGTCACGTTGCTGCAAGCCATCACATTCTTTACGGTGCTTGGACAGGTGCATGTCACCGCTGTCATTGGACTGATTATCGGTGGCGTGGTTGCTGCGCCAGCCGCGGCCTACATCAGCAAAAATCTGGCGGCAAAACGCCTCATGCTGCTGGTCGGTCTCCTGATTATCACGCTCAGTGTGCGAACCTTTTATCTGGCTATTACAGGTTAAATCCCCATGTCTGAAGGCATTATCACCCTCAAAAAAGGCCGCGAGAAGCCCATCCTTCAGCAGCATCCCTGGATTTTCTCGGGTGCGATTGCCAGTGCGCAAGCTGCCGATCCTGGCGACATCGTGACTGTGGTTTCACACGATGGTCGCTTTCTGGCACGTGGGTATTGGAATCAGAAATCGCAGATTCAGGTGCGCATTCTGACCTGGCAGGACGAGCCGATTGACGAGGATTGGTGGCGGCGTATGCTCAAGCGTGCAGCAGAAGCGCGCAGCTTGCAGCATGTCACTTTCGAACAAGGCGATAACCCACAAGCAGCCTACCGCATGATTAATGCCGAGAATGATTTTCTTCCCGGCCTGATCGTTGATCGCTATGCGGATTGGCTGGTGCTGCAGGCATTGACGCTGGGCATTGACAAACGCAAGCATATGCTTGCGGATATTCTGGCGTCACTGGTGAAAGCCAGCGGCATCTACGAACGCAGTGATGTCGATGTGCGCGGCAAGGAAGGCTTAAAATCAGAAACGGGAATCCTCTGGGGGGAAATACCCCCCGAACACATCGTGATCCATGAGCACTTCGTCCAGATCAAGGTCGATGTTCGTAATGGGCATAAAACCGGTTTTTACCTGGACCAGGCACCGAACCGGCACCGACTCTATAACTTCATCACTGAGGATTTTGATGAGGGCTTCTGTCAGGTTTTGAACCTCTTCAGTTACACAGGTGGATTCGGTTTACACGCACTTGGTGCGGGTGGCGTCCGCGTGGTCAATATCGATGCCTCTATGGAGGCGCTCAAATTGGCTGAAGAGAATGTCGCGCTGAATCAACTCCAGGGAGAGGTGGAATATCTCCAGGCAGATGTATTCGAGTATCTCCGCGATGCAGTGGAGCGTAACGAGCAGTTTGACATCATTGTCTGTGACCCGCCGAAATTTGCCAGCAACAAACAGCAGGTTGAACGAGCCGCGAGGGGCTATAAAGACCTCAATCTCCATTGTTTTAAATTGATCAAGCCCGGCGGCTATCTGATGACCTTCTCGTGCTCCGGTGCCATCAGCCCGGACCTGTTCCAGAAAATCGTCTTTGGAGCACTGGCTGATAGCGGACGACAGGCGCAGATTATCCAGCATCTCGGCCCTGGTGGGGATCATCCGGTAGCGCTAACCTTCCCTGAAGGGGCCTACCTGAAAGGTTTACTGCTGCGAGTCTACTAGAAGATAAATTCGGCAAGCGATTTGCGTACGTCCGCAATGCTAAAAGGCTTGCTCAAGAATCCCTGAACACCACTATCCGAAGCCTCACGCTTCACATCAACTGACAGGTTCGCGGTCATCATGACTCTCGGAATCTGGGACCAGATCGCGTCAGACTGAAGCGTACGAAAGAAAGTTAAACCATCCATCTCAGGCATCCGAAGATTACTGATAATAAGCTCAGGGCTGGATTTTACTTCACGTAAGAGTGATAGTCCTTCAATGCCGTTGCGGGCCTTCAGGATGTGAATGTTCTCTGCACCAAGTATATGGTCAAGCATTGCATCCATCAGGGCCATGATGTCGGGATTATCATCAAGAATCAGAATAATCATGACCTGCCTTGATTGATATCGTTATCTTTATTGATTGTATGCCTGGAGTCGGAGTTTTGCGTAAATTAAAATGAAGTTTATTTGAATTTTTTATAACATGTTCATTCTTTCTTATGTATATACTTGGTCTGAGTGGCCAGCCGTTTGATTTTTGCGAATGTTTCAACCCAGCTGGTTTCGCTCAACCCGAGCTTATCACGAATTTGATCGGGCTCCATACCCTGCTGAAAATCACGTACCGCGCACATCCAACGCAGCATCTCAAAAGAGATTTTTACCGGCAAGTCCGCGCCCTCGCTCACATCCGCCAGCACATATTCCAGATTACGAGCGGTGCAATCAAAAACAAGATCATCTTTAGGGGTATACTGCTGCAAGTAGGTATCAAGCAGGTGCATCCATTCAGGATCGAGCACGATTCGGCGTTCTTTATAGACATTCCGCACTTTATGTTTAATGGTCAGCACGGGTTCTTCGGGGTTCTGCCGGTCAATATGTTCCGGTTTGAGACGCACGGCTTCCCCTTTTTTGATCCCTGTGTCCAGGATAAGCCGCAGCAGCGTTTCCGGGCGCGCATCAGGCTTCTCGCCTCGTCCAAGACTTTTTGCGTAACTTAACGCTTCACTCAACTCATCCGGTTGGAGTATCGTCGCCAGTGGGGCCGGGCCAGAACGCTGCAAAACTGCTTTTGCTGGATCATCTGCAACTGCTTTGACCTGTCGCAACCACTTAAAATACACCTTGAGTGTCGTCACGCGCCGCGCATAAGATTTGCGACTGCATGGCACGCCACGGCCATGCTCCAGCCATTCCAGAAAACTGTTGAGTTTAGCGGTCGTAAACTCGCCTATCGGTGTCTGTTCGCCGCTATGCTCTCCCAGCAAATGCAAGTCCGCCGTAAACGCCTTCACCGTATGTTCGGACTTGCCCTCTTTCAAAAGATAACTCTGGAACAAGCTGATCGTGTGGCGAAGTTCGGTGGATGGATTCAAGTCTTCTACCGAGGCCGGTTGAAACATAGGCAGCTGGTGACTCATGGCGTATACCTCCACGCGGTTAACAACTTACCTATTGTATAACAAACACCTGTTCTATGCCAAACTGTATCGTCAGGTGTTACAATGTCGCACAGTTTTCATATCCGGATAAGGAGCGACATGCTCAATCACATTTTGGTACCCTTGGACGGGTCGATTCTGGCAGAAAAGGCAGTTGAAAATGCCAAACATATTCTTCGTCCTGACGGCCAGTTTACATTAGTGACCGCTGTCCAATTACCGTCGCCTCTCTCTGCCTATCCCTCCTCCGGTATCCTCCAGGAAGGTGGGGAAGAAATTCTACTTGTCGAGAACATGGCTTCGTCTGCCAGGGATTATTTGATTCATCTCACGAAGAATTTGCGCCTGAAAGGGTACCAGGCCACCTACGAAGTCCATTCTGGCGATCCAGCATCACTCATTGTCGAGTGCGCCACCCGACTCCAGGTTGACGCTATTACAATGTCAACACATGGCCGCTCCGGTATCAATCGCTGGCTGTTTGGTAGTGTGACGTTACGGGTATTATCCACAGCAGCCTGTCCGGTCTTTGTCATCCCCAACCGCGAACGTGTAGAAGTGGCGTCTCCACAGGACCTGAAGGGAATGAGTCCGCATCCTGCTTAAAGGACATTCAGCGTCGATACAGCCACTCAGGACTGCCATATACTGCCGTGGCAAGACGTTCAGCAGCAGCCAGTTCCGCATTACTGAGTTCGTCCACTTCCCATGTGACATCAAACGCCCTGGCAAATCCCTGAGCGATTGACTCTGCTACTACTTGCCACGTGATCTGAACACCCTCAACCGCAGCCGAGAGAGTCCTCGCGCGTGCGCGTACACGAGCTTTGTC
>JAIOHN010000261.1 GCA_019912985.1 Anaerolineae bacterium
GTTCCTCTATGTGTATGATCTCAACGCCGACAGCCCGGAACAAACTGTTCTGCTGCGCGAGCGCCTCTCTGCTTTAGAAACGGCTCTACAGGAATTGAGCGCTCGTGATCGTGAGATATTGGTGCGGCGGTTGGTCTGGGGCGAAGCGCCTCGTGATCTGGCAAAGGTTTATGATCTCGCACCTCGATCTATTTCTATGATTTTATTACGGGCGAAACAAACATTAGAGCGACACACAGCAGCCATGGACTTGTTCAACAGAGAAAGGGATTCAGATGGCTGAGTCATTCAACAAACTGCATAATCTGGTCGCTGCGGAGGTGCGGATGCAGCGCCAACTCAGCAAAGCTCGAAAAAACATCAGTCCCGCCAAAATGCTGGGGCTGTTTCTGGAGGTCTGCATCACCAATCGCGGTTATTCGCGCCGCCAGTTCGCCCGTATTCTCAAGCTGGAGCAGGATCTCACGGATGCGGTGTTAGATGGTTTCCTGCCTGCCTCCGAGCTGGATGACGAACTGCTTATCGACATTGCGCAGGCGGTCAAGCATCATCCCAATACACTGCGCATCATCCTGGGGCGCGACATCGTCCCGTCACAGACGGCGGAAACACCGCCCGCCACCAAACCCCCTGCCGAACTCAACGGCGCGGATACCGCCCGTTCCGGCAGTTAACACCAGCAACCATCAGGCCCCGGTTAACCGACCGGGGCTTTTGCTGTGGCGACCATTTTGGTTCTGCCCACCTTCCCACATCGCTGTATAGGGCGCTACAATCTTCTCGGATCAATCCATCAGGCGCGTGATTTGCCTGTGCCGAGAGGAGAATTGTGTGATGTCCAGCGCTCATGAGTATGCCCACGCGCACGCCGCGCGTTTCGAGCAGCAGTTGAACGACCTGCTGCGCATCCCCAGTGTCAGCACCCTGCCAGAACACGCCGCCGATGTTCAGCGCGCGGCGCAGTGGCTGGCGGAGGATATGCGGCGCATCGGCCTGCAAAATGTTCAACTGCCGCAGCAGTCAGGCTATCTGCCGCTGGTTTATGGCGAGTGGTTGGGCGCGGGTGAGGATGCCCCCACGGTGTTGAGCTACTGTCATTATGATGTCCAACCCGCCGAGATGGCCGATGGTTGGGAGAGCAACCCTTTTGAACCGGTCGAGCGCGAGGGCAAAGTCTACGCACGCGGGGCAGTCGATAGCAAAAGTCACGTCATCGCCCAGTTGAAAGCAGTCGAATCGCTGCTGGCGGCAGGCGACTGTCCGGTCAATCTCAAGTTGCTGTTTGAGGGCGAGGAAGAATCAGGTTCGGATCACATCTTTGCCTATGTCGCGCAGCACGGCGCAGCACTGCGTGCGGATGCGATTGTCGTCTCGGATGGCAGTCTGCCTGCGCCCGACCAGCCGGTGCTGGTCTACGGCCTGCGCGGGATTATCAGCATGGAGCTGACCGTTACCGGCCCGCAGCGCGACCTGCACAGCGGGCATTATGGGGGCAACGTCCACAACCCGATTCAGGCGCTGGCGGAGATGATCGCCCAACTGCATGATGCCAACGGCACCGTGACGGTCCCCGGTTTCTATGAGGATGTGCGCGCCGTGTCGCCGGAGGAACATGCGCTGCTCAATGCCAATCTGGCGCAGGCCGAGCAGGAATGGCGCAAGCTGACCGGCGCGCCGCAGCCCTGGGGCGAGGCGGAATATACGCTGCTCGAACGCAGCAGCGCCCGGCCCACGTTGGAAATCAATGGTATCGCGGGTGGCTTTTATGGTCAGGGTTTCAAGACGGTGCTGCCTGCGAAAGCGACCGCCAAAATAAGCTGCCGGCTGGTTCCCGATCAAGACCCGCAGCGCATCTTTGAACAAGTGCGCGACTATCTTGCACAGATCGCGCCGCCGACGGTGACGATTGAGCTGCAACTGCTGGAGTCTGGTGCGCCGGGTGTATTGTTTGAGCGCGACTCTGCCGCCATGCGGGCTGCTGAGGTGGCCTACACGCGCAGTTGGGGCAAAGCGCCGTTGTTCACCCGTGAGGGCGGCAGCATCCCGGTGGCCTCCTCATTTCAGCAGCAGCTTGATGGCGAAATCGTCCTGATGTCGTTTGGCTACAAAGGCGGTGGCGCGCACGGCCCCAACGAATATGTGATTCTCGATATGTTCCACAAGGGCATCGCGACCGCCATCACCTTTTGTCAGGAACTCGCCGCCACGCACCGGCCTTAGCGTTATACTTAGCCGCATATTTTGAATAAAGGACTTCATAGATGACGCATTCGATTCAAACCACGGTAGTCGGCAGTTATCCCCAACCCAACTGGCTGCCCGTGCTGCCCAATTCCACCAGCCTGCGCGATGCGATTATGGTGGTGCTCAAAACGCAGGAGCTGGCCGGGATTGATGTGATCGCGGATGGCGAACTGTCGCGCTTTGATGTCAACCATCCCGAAACCAACGGCATGATTGATTATTTCACCGGCCAGATGGCAGGGATCAGCAAGACACTCAGCCGCGAGGAGCTTCAGCGCTTCCGCGATCAGCCGGGCATGGGCTTCCGCGCCAGGCCTGCGGGCGTGGTGCGCGAAAAAATCGACGAAGGCCTGCTGGACCTGACCGCCGATTACGCCCTGGTCAAAACATTGACTGGCAAACCGCTCAAGTTCACGGTGACCAGCCCCTATATGCTGTCCAAAACGCTGCTTGATATGCACTACCATGACCGGCGTGCGCTGCTGATGGACCTTGCGGAGGTGCTGCGGCGGCAGGTATCGGCCATCGACGCGGCAGTGATCCAGGTGGACGAGGCCAATTTACCCGGCTCACCGCAGGACGCGGTGCTGGCCGCCGAGGCCATTAACCATGTGCTCAGTGGTGCGCCGCATGGCAAAGCGGTGCATCTGTGCTTTGGTAATTACGGCGGACAGACCATCCAGAAAGGCATGTATGAGCAGTTTATGGCCTTTTTCGACGCGCTGGAATGCGATCATGTGGTGTTAGAATTCGCGCGGCGCGGCTATGATGAGCTGGCGCTGTTCAAGGATGTCAAGCCGAGCATCGCGCTGGGCCTGGGTGTGATCGACATCAAAGACAACGAGGTCGAGACACCGGATGAGATCGCCCGGCGGATTGAGGGCGCGGTGAGCACACTCGGCGCGGCGCGTGTCAAATGGGTGCATCCAGACTGCGGCTTCTGGATGCTGCAACGCTCGATTGCCGACCTCAAAATGCGGGCGCTGGTCGCCGGGCGTGATCTGTACGAAGGGCATTAAACCCGAACCGTAAACCAAGAGGAAAATATGACCACTGTATTCGACTATACCCAGGAACAGGCGGAGCGCTTCCGCCAGGAACTGCATGAACTGCTGCGCATCCCCAGCGTCAGCACCGATCCCGACTATGCGCCAGAGGTGCGGCGTGCTGCCGATTGGCTGGCTGCGCACATGCGTAACATCGGCCTGGATGCGGAAGTGATCGCCACCGAGGGGCATCCGCTGGTGTATGCCGAATGGCTCAATGCGGGTGAGGATGTGCCGACCGTGCTGGTGTACGGCCATTATGATGTCCAGCCTGCGCAAAAAGAGGATGGCTGGGACAGCGAACCCTTCGAGCCAGTGGAGCACGACGGCCAGATCTGGGCGCGCGGGGCTACCGACGACAAAGGCCAGTTTTTTACGCATGTCAAAGCCGTAGAGGCGCTGCTCAAAACTGAGGGCAAGCTGCCGGTCAACGTCAAGTTTTTGATCGAAGGCGAGGAGGAATCTGGCGGCGCGGCGGTTTCTGCATTTGTGAAGTCTCATCCTGAAAAGCTGACCGCCGATGCCTGTGTCATTTCCGACGGCGGCATGAGCCGTGATGACCAGCCGATCATTACCTCGTCGGTGCGCGGCATCTCGCAGATGGAGCTGCGTGTCAGCGGGCCGAAGCAGGACATCCACAGCGGGATGTATGGCGGTACGGTACATAACCCGCTGCTGGCGTTGGCGCAGATCATTGCCCAACTGCACAACCCCGATGGCAGCATCGCTGTCCCCGGTTTCTATGATGATATGCTGCCTTTGAGTGAGTATGAGCGCGTGGAAATTGCGAAAAACCCGATGACCGAGGCTGAGTGGCGTGCGGAAACAGGCGCGCCGCAGCCCTGGGGTGAGCCGGATTACAGCCTGCAGGAACGCATCGGCGCGCGTCCGACACTGGAAATTACGGGGATGGCAGGCGGGTATTATCAGGCCGGGTATAAGACCATCGTGCCGCAGAATGCCTACGCCAAAATCATCTGTCGTCTGGTCGCCAACCAGCAGCCCCATGATATTTACGAGAAAATCCGCGATTATGTGGGGCAGATCACGCCGCCGACCGTAAAAAGTGAAGTGATTGATGCGGCGGGGGCGCTGGCCGCGCAGATGGACATCACCGGCCCGGCAATGCAGGCTGCCGTTCGTGCCTATGAAAAAGGATGGGGATACACACCGATCTTCCAGCGTGAAGGTGGCACTTTGCCAATCGTGGCTGATCTGCAATCGACGCTCAACATGCCAGTGGTGTTGATGGGCTTTGGCCTCAACAGCGATAATCTACACGGCCCGAACGAACATTACCGCATTGACCTTTTCCACAGAGGCATTGACACCGCTATCAACTTCCTGCGTGAATGCACCACTCTCTAATAGTTAGATGAATCCCCGGCTGTACGCAGTCGGGGATTTTGCAGTGCTGATTAACGTGGGGTAATACGGGCGTAGTTCGGCCATTCCAGCACGAAACCGAGTTTCTCCGCCAGCATCGTCTGAAAATCGCGCAGGTGCGCCTCAGTATTGCGGACCTGACGCGGTGTGAGGTTCTTTTCCATGCAGTAGGCCGCCAGTGCGCCCGCTGCTTCACCGATATTCCATTCCACCGGATGCAGACGATAACAGCCGTTAGTGATATGCGTCACGCCCAGGTTTTTGCAGGCCGGCAGCAGGTTATCGACGCGTACCGGAATCAGCGCCCCCAACGGAATCTGGAAGGGATAGCTGCTGATGTCAACATAGGTGCGCAATCCCGTGCTGGGATGCAGGTCAATGCGATAGCTGCCAACCCCAACCGTATCATCGAACGTCTCGGCACAGTCCTGGCCTTTGCGCTGCTCCACGCCGACATGCTCTTCCAGCACGGTGAATTCCGCTTCGATACGCCGTGCTTCGCGCACATACACATATTTCGCCAGCCCATCGCTGGTGCCGACAATATCCGGGCGGATGCGCAGGCCAGGGTAGCCATTGCCGCCATCGTGGCGCGGCGCTTCGGTCTGCATCCAGTAGAGCATCGAATAGCTCAGTTGGCGGCAGGCACGCAGGTGTTTCTGTTTTTCTTCTTCGGAGACGCCGACAATCGGCCCCAGCCAATAGTCGATCTGCGGCCAGTTCACCAGCGTGATGTCGCTGCGGAACATGCCTTTGGGGTAATAGTCTTTGTAGAAAATGCGGCGGTAATGCCAGAAATCGTGATAGCGTTTGAAGTCGGTGTTGCCATCGGCATCGAACACCGCCCGGTAGCGCTTTTCCAGCGAAATCGGGTTGACATCGTGCCAGCCAAGCTGCGGCCCCGGCCAGAAATCAGCCTGATAGCCTTTCCAGAAATCGTAATCCTCTGGCTTGTCGATGGTGTGATCTTCACCGGGCAGATAATCCATCGCGAAGCACCAGGTGATCGCCTGCTGATCGGATGGGTCAGGGTCGCCATCCAGCGCGTGCAGTTCACCGGTCTGCGCCTTGTTCTCCGCGCCGATGATATGCTCGACATTCGCCAGTTCCAGCAGGTCGCCCAACTCGGTCGCGTCGATGATGTAGGGCGCGGTCAGCACGACCTCTTCACCGGTTTCGTCGCTGATCACTGTCACCGAAGTCACACGGTCGCCATCAGTTTCAGCGGCAATCGGGCGATGATTGAGCAAAACGGTCAACTGAGCACCACTCTGATAGGGGGCCAGCATTCCCTCAATGACCGCCAGCGCGACCCGTGGCTCATGGCACAGACGGCTGACATTGCCCTTGCCCGGATTAAAGTGATATTGCTCGCGCGCCTCCGGCAGCAGTGGGTAGTAGGTGTGGTAGTAATCGCGCACCCCCTCGGCCCAGCGACGATAAGAAAGTGTGCAGCCGGTGGTTTCAATCCACGGGTTTTCGTCCGGTGGGACCGCCTGCGCGGTCAATTGGCCGCCCAGCCAGTCGGTTTCCTCGGTCATGATGACGCGCTTGCCCAGCTTCAGGGCAGCCAATGCCGCCGCGACACCGCCAGTGCCGCCACCGATAATGAGGACATCTGTTTGTAGTTCACTCATGTGAGAGTACTCGCTTCATAGTAAGAATAGATAAAAGCAATTTATGGGCGAAGTCCTGAGCGCTGGATAGGCTACAGCCTGATCAGGCTGCGACATGCCGTGCAATCCCCCGCCCATTGCTCAGGACTCGGCGCTTATCCCTTCAACCCGCTCATGGTCACGCCCTGGATAAAGTAGCGCTGACCAAAGGCGAAGATGATCAGAATCGGGATAATCATCATTATGGACATCGACATCAGCAGATGCGTCATGGCGACCTGGCCGGGCGCAGCGCGGAAGGCGAACAGGCCCAGCGCCAGGGTTCGTAATTCCGGGTTGCCGCCCATATAGACCAGCGGCGCGAGAAAGTCGTCCCAGGCAGCCTGAAAAGCGAATACCGCCACGGTCGCCAGGGCTGGCCTGGACAGGGGCAGAATGATCCGCCACCAGATGCCGAAATGCGAGCAGCCATCAATGCGCGAGGCATCTGTCAACTCGTTGGGAATGCCGATGAAAAACTGGCGCAGCAGGAAGATATAGAAGGCATTCCTGCCTAAAAGCTGCGGCACTGTGAGCGGCAGAAAGGTGTTGATCCAGCCGATTTGCTTATAGATCATAAACAGGGGGATGAGCCGCACGACATAGGGCATCATCAGGGTGCTGAGCAGCACCAGAAACAACGTATCACGGCCCCGAAACTGTGTACGTGCGAACCCATAGGCGACAAATGAACAGGTGACCGTCGCGCCCAGAACCCAGGCAACGACGATGACCAGCGTATTGCCAAAATATTGCATCACCGGAATCTGCCGAAAAACCTCAGCATAATTGTCCAGCGCGATTGGATTGGGAATCCACTGTGGTGGAAAAATGGTGAGTTGATCGATCGTCTTGAGTGATGTCGAGACCGACCATAGCAACGGAATGACGGCGATCAGCGATCCTATGATCAGAATCGCGTAGGTGAGGCCGCGTCCCAAATAAAAAGAAGGTGTTTTAGACATCAGCGCAATCCTTTACCCATAGAAAACCCAGCGCTTAGAGGTCTGGTTTACGATAGCCGTTAGTATCAGCACAAAGATAAACAACACGACAGACAGGGCAGACGCATAACCCATGCGCCAGTGTGTAAACGCGTTCTCGTAGATATGCAGCATGTAGAACAGGGTGCTATCTATCGGCCCGCCATTGGTCATAATAAACGCGGAATTAAACACCTGGAACGAGCCGATAATCCCGAGGATGAGGTTAAAGAAGATCGTCGGGGTCATCAGGGGGATGGTGATGCGGAAGACCTTCTGGATCGGATTGGCACCATCCACTTCGGCAGCCTCATACAATTCCTGGGGGATATTTTGCAGACCGGCGAGGTAAATGACCATCCCCGCACCAAGCCCCCACAGGCTCATGATGATGAGCGCAGGTTTGCTCCAGCTTGGGCTGGTCAGCCAGCGAATCGGCTCAATGCCCACCGTGCCCAGGATGTAATTCAGGATGCCGTTGTTGGTATCGAAAATCCAGATCCAGACAATCGCCCCGGCCACTGATGGAATCAACGCAGGCAGGTAAAACATCGTGCGGAAGACGGTTTGCCCGCGCACCTTGGCATTCAGCAGCAGCGCCAGCAAGAAACCGACCGCGACATTCAGCGGCACTGCGAAGGCGACATAGTACAGTGTGTTGCCGACTGATTTCCAAAACAGACGGTCACGAGTGAACATCTCGATGTAATTGGCGAAGCCGATAAAGCTCCAGTCACCGACCACCGACCAGTCTGTCAGACTGAAGAAAAAGGCGGCGGCGGTAGGAACCAGCTCAAACGCCAGAAAGGCGATTACCCAGGGGGCGACGAAAACATAACCGATGTACTTCTCGGCCTGCATCCCCGTGAACCACGAGGACAGAGAGCGGGGGGCGGCTACTGCGCCCCCCATGCTGTCCCCGCTTTTTTGAGCAGGAACAGGCGATCTCATTCCAGCGAGCTCCAGTACTGGTCGAGCACGGCCTGCGCTTCTTCAGCCGCGGCGTCCAGTGCTTCCTGTGGGCTCATTTCGCCGTACATGGCGAGTTCGACGTACTGATTGATAAAGTCGACAATCTGGGTCTGTGGTGGCACGATCGGCAGCGCGATGTCGCTTTCCAGTGCCGCTTTCACGTTATCCCAGTTGGGGTTCAGCTCATAGAAGACCGGGTCTTCGTTGCAGGCGATCAGTGGTGACGGGCGGGCCTGTTCTTGCATGAACCAGCAGCCACCGTACACCCCTTCACCCATGTCATAGGTCAGGCGGCGTACAAAGTCATAAGCGGCTTTTTCCGCCTCTGGGCTGAGGCCCTTGGGGATCACATAACCCCAACCGAAGCCCAGCGGGGCGATACCCTGGCTGACTGCATCCGGGTTCTCGGAGTTGTGCGGGCGCAGCGCCACACCATAGTCCATGTCCGGCGCGAAGGTTGCCAGATGGCCGAAGATCGACACGTTCTGGAACTGCATCGCCATACGGTTCTGGAACATCGGGTTGTCAGCCGCTTCGCCGGAGGTCTGAGCCATGAAGTCAGCGTAGGTCTCAATACCATCGTAGAAGTGCTGGACGTAGTCGTACATCCACTGGAGGGTTTCGACACCTTCAGGGCTGTTGAAGGTTACTGAACGCAGATCGTCGCTGTAAAGGGAGCCGTTGTTGGTATACAGCCAGGAGAGGAAGGCATTTCCATTTGTACCCAGGTCGGAGCCCATCAGCCCGATGATATTGCCATCACGCTGGTTGAGGGCTTCGCTGGCGGCCCAGAAATCTTGCCAGGTCGTGGGCGGATTTTCGGGATCAAGTCCGGCTTCTTCAAACAGCGTCTTGTTGTAGACATAGAACGAGGTTTCGCCACCAGCGGTCGGCATTGGCAGCGTGTACAGCTCGCCATCCCACCACATGGTTTCGATTTCAGAGGGATAGAATGCGTTGAGGTCGAGGCCATCGGCTTCCACATACTGCGTGATCGGAACGATCAAGCCTTCGGCAGCGAAGCGCACGATTTCGGCGCGGCTCGCCATCATGACTTCCGGCGGCTCGCCACCGGCCATCGCCGTCAGCACCACTTCAGCGCGGCGGTCCCAGCCTTGCACCACATTGTTGACGGATACGCCGGGATGTTCTGATTCAAACTGACCAATAATTTCCAGCATCAGCGGTTCACGCTGCACACCCCACCAGTTCCAGAAATCGATGGTAATTTCATCCTGCGGGGCGACCACGCCAGTGATCCCTAACATGGATACCAGCATCACAGCCAGCAAAAGCATACTGATTTTTTTCATGTTACCAAACTCCTTCAAACGATTACTTTTTGCGAAATGGACTGAGATTAATTTGTGAGGGTTCGCTATCGTTCACTCCTTTCGGATAAGTCGGGTCGAGATTCACCAGCGTTTTTTTGCTGGTGGAGCGGTGGTTTCGCCAGGTATGAACTTGCACGGGACCAGCACTTGCTCTGGTTCCGTGTCCTGGTCGATGATTTTGCGCATCAAGATCTGGGCTGCGACCTGCCCCAATTTATTGCGATTGAGTTGGACATGGCTGGGTGTAAGCACAGATGGAGGCCACAGATCGGCGGTGGTCAGGTTGAGCACAGAGACATCATCCGGCACCTTTACCCCTGCCTGGATCGCCGTATCCAGAATGCCATAAAAAGGGCCATACGAATCACAGGTCATCGCTGTGATGCCCTGTTCATGTATTGTCTCAATGAGCACCGTTGGACTGCTTTGCACGTCGTCGGATACCAGCACCAGTTCAGCGCCAGCGCAGTCATCAATTGCCTGCTGGCAGCCAGCCATCTTGTCCTCTTGCGGTTCGCGCAGAGGGGTTCCGGCGACAAAACCGATACGGCGATGTCCCAACTGCAATAAATGCGAAACAGCCTCAAAGCTGGCTCGGCGATAATCATTGGCGACCCAGTTGATCTGATAACCGGGGACTTCGCGGCGGCCAATGTAGACGAAGGGATATTGTTCTTCCAACAACCGTCGCAATTCCTCGCGCCGGGGGGTGCTGCCAAGCAGGATGGCCCCATCCGCCAGCCGCAGCGAGTTCATGTTGTCGGGATAGATGCGGGGCTGGCTGCCGCTGCCGTGGTTGCGGGTAAACAGCAGCACGTTGTAATCCTGAGTCGCAGCTTCGTTTTGGATACCCCGGAGATAGGGGAAGTAAAAGTCGCTTTTGTCGAACGGGAAAACAGTCTCGTAGGTAAAGATGCCGATCAATCGGTTGCTGCCATTCGCCAGCATTTGGGCGACGGGGTTGGGCGAGTAGCCCAGTTCGCGCGCGGCTTGCAGCACCCGGTCGCGGGTGGCTTCGCTGATGGGAATACGGCCCTCAGTGCGATCATTCAGGACCAGCGATACGGTCCCGCGAGAGACGCCAGCGCGCTCCGCGACATCAGCTTGGGTGGGGCGTTTAGCAGTCATTTTTACCAAAAAACCTTTTATTTACGCGGGTTACCTAACGCGCGTTAATTATATGTTATACTGTTTCTAGCTGAGAGTCAAATAAGAAATTATTGCTGATGTTGCAAGCTAAAACTTTACGGCGGGTTCAAAAGTTACAGTCAGAATCAGGGGATTATCGTGGTAAATGGAGGGCCGTTTATCGCGTCCTGTTGCTCACGCTGCCGATCATTGCGATTTCAGGCTGTACTGCCGAGGCTACGCCCGCAGCTTCCACGCAAACGGCGACTGCTGCCGCTGATGCTTATGTGACCGAGGCGCAAATACAGCTTCGTGAATGTCCCGAAAGAGCCTGTGCAGTCGTGAGTATTGTGCCGCCTGGGGTGTCCTTACCGGTGCTGACGCGTCATGATGTCGCGTCAGATTACTGGCTCGAAGTCCAGTATGAGGGGCAGAATCGTTATGTGGGGCCTTTCATCATGGTCAGCGTGACCTATTCCTCGCCAATAGGCGCGGCCCGCGCCTGTCCAAGCCAGCACTGCCCGGTGCTTATTCAGATACCGGAGACCGATCATATTCTGCTGTTGGATGTGGTGGTGACCAATCTGGTCGAACACTGGACACACACCGTCTATCAGGGCGAAGAAGTTTATCTGGGGCCGTGGGTACCGCCACCATCAAACAGTGTGTGGAGCAGCACCGTCATCCCGGCTTCTGAAACCGCACGCGCCCGGTTGACTCAGTCACCCTCGACTCTTACACCTGCTGCCAACCCAACGGAACCGAATGATGGTTGAACATGCCTGGGGGTAGGTCGTTATTGGCCTACCCCACGATGGATTTAGAGGGCGAGAATGAAGGCAAAGGGCAGCGGCAGGATGGTGCAGAACACAATGCCTTTGAGGTAGTTGATGATGTTCATTCGTTTATCGAGCAGGGTCGATTCCATACCGCGCATTTCCGGCGGCATGGCGAACTTGGGCTGCGCCAGCCCCAACCAGAGATAATCCAGGACAATGGCATCGAACAGGTTAAAGATATTGGCGACCAGCCACAGATATACATACAACGTGAGGAAGCTCACGCTGCCGCCGAGCTGGGCGCGCAGATTGAGCGCAATCACGATGATGCCCCCAACGATCGTGCCGATAAACAACACGCCGAAGAACGCGCGCTGGCGTTTTTCCACCGGGGAAAGCGGCGGTGCAATCCGGCGGACCGCTTCTGGAAAATCCTGGATCCACACACGTGGATTGACATATAGCGAAACAACGATGACGACACTTAGTGCAAGGCTGAGCAGCAGGCCATCGCGAACTGCTTCTGCGAGATGGAGACTGAACATGATTCCCTCCTGATTTACGACATAATTCTATTTTAGATTAATCTAAATATTTTTGTCAATATACCTAAATGGAGCTCCTATGTCCACCACACCCAATATCGTTTTTATTGTGCTCGACCAATGGCGTTGGGACTGTCTGGGCGCAGCATCCAAAGCGCACCCGGTCATGACGCCACATTTCAACCAGTTAGCAGCCGAGGGCGTGCGCTTTCGCCATGCCTATGCCGATTGTCCGATCTGTATGCCGCAGCGCACCACCATGCTCACCGGGCGGCATGCGGCGCGCTTCGGCAACCCCACCAATTTTCCGGCCGGCGTTCGTTCACCCATCGACACCGCCTACAGCCTGCCGCGCCGCCTGACACGTGAAGCGGGCTACCAGACGAAAGCCATCGGCAAGATGCACTTCAACCCGGAGCGTGCGCGGTATGGCTTCGAGCATATCGCGCTGCATCCCAATGATTATGTCAACTGGCTGGAGGATAACGGCTATGGCGGGATGTATCGCGGTCATGGCCTGGGTGGAAATGAGGTCTACCCGGTGACATATCCCGTCCCGGCGCAGTTCACGCACAGTGCCTGGGTGATTGAGGAGTCGGTGCGCTTTTTGGGCCAGCGCGACCCCGATAATCCCTTCTTTCTGTGGATGATTTTCGAAGCGCCGCACAGTCCTTTCGATCCACCAGAACCCTATGACCGCATGTACGATAACTTCACCATCCCCGACCCGGTGCAGGCGGATTGGGACGCCTATCCACCCATGTTCACTGAGCGCCGTATCGTCCACAATTACGCGCAACTGACGCCGGAGATGATCCGCGAGGCACGGCGGCGTTATTACGCCCAGGTCACGTTTATTGATTACCAGCTTGGCCGCTTCCTGGGCGAGTTGAAGATGCGCGATCTCTACAACGATACCATCATCATCGCCACGTCCGATCATGGCGAATGCCTGGGCGATCATGGAATATGGGCCAAGTCAGTTTATCTCGAATCATCGAGCTGTGTGCCGCTGATCATGACCGGTCCAGGGC
>JAIOHN010000024.1 GCA_019912985.1 Anaerolineae bacterium
CAACATGATGCAGGCCGATGGCGCGGCATCACTCAGCTTCAACGCCATTGCCCGACAGTTGGGTATCAAACCCCCATCACTGTACACCTACTTTGATAGCAAACATGCGATTTACGATGAAATTTTCCGCCGAGGCTGGCAGCTTTTCTTGCAGCAAATGGACATCCTCACTGAACAAGAGGGAACAGCTTACGAAAAGCTGGTCCGCTACTTTGAGACCTACATGCGCTTTGCACAGGAAAACCCCGACTACTATCAGATCATGTTTCAACGCCCTATCCCCGACTTTGTGCCATCGGAGGAGAGCCTAGCCGTCAGCTTTGGTTCGCTGGATCGGTTCACCACCTATCTACAGGAAATCCTGCATACGGAAGGGATTGATCCAGGCGTTCCCTATGAGCAGGCACGAGACATCATCATTGCGCTCAGTCATGGGCTGACCGAGCAGCATCTTGCCAATAACCCTGAACTGCCGGTTGGAGAAGGGCGCTACGGCAGCCTCATCCATCAGGCAGTAACAGTCCTTCTCAAGGCATGGGCAAAAGTAAATTAATGAAATGAAGGAGAGCAGGAATGATGGTCGCGGTATCCGTTTCAAATTCACCTACCGAAACACTGGTCAAGCAGGCAGAAGCCATCGTGCCGGTCCAGAAGCAGGAGGCGGCACAGATCGCCACAGTTGAGCTTCAACAGGTACTGAATTTATTGGAGCAGTTAAGCGGTGATGATTGGATGCAGCCGACAGATTGCACTGAGTGGTGTGTGCAGGATATGACCGCACACTTAGCCGGGGGATGTGCCGGTTGGGCAAGTTTGAAACACTTCCTCAGCCAGACCATCCTGAATCCGCACCTGCGCAAGATGGATGTCCCCATAAATGCCATCAACCGGCGTGAGCTGGAAGACCGGGCGGACAAAACACCGCAGCAGCTCATTGACGAACTGCGCGAGGTCGGCCCCAAGGCCATCCGCACCCGGTGCAACCTGCCAGAATTCCTGCGCAAGATACGCATTGACGCCAAGCCGATGGCGATGAAAATCACTGTTGCCTACCTCGTGGATGTGATTTATCCGCGTGACCAGTGGATGCACCGCATGGACATCTGCCGCGCAACCGGAAAAACCTGGGCAAGCAACCCGGATCACGACCAGCGCTTGCTCGATCTGGTCATGCTGGATATGGCGAAAACCACCTCAGCCCGACACGCCGTACGTATCAATGTCACGGGCGCGCTGAATGCCACCTATCGTTTTGGCAGTGGCGACCCACATGCAGAAATCGACATCGACTTATTCGCACTGAATCGCCGGGCATCCGCCCGAATCACGCCGGATGAAACGCTGGAACTGGTGCAAATTCGGGGCGATCAAGCCATCGCTAGGGATTTCCTGCGCAACTGCGAAGTGCTCTACTAAACCCAACCGCACGAAACGCAGCCCCTGCCGTAAGCGTAGGGGCTGCCTCCTCTGCAACTTTGATCCCCTGCCGCACGTAAAGAGTCACAATACAACCACACATCATCACAGAGACGGAGTGAAGCAACGCCTATGGTTCGCAGACACGAACGCGTGATCGCCACACTACTCGTCTGGATCGCTGAACTGCTGGCCGTATCATTCACCTTCGACCGCCTGAACGCGATCAGGGTGCAAATAGAAAATGCCTGGTATTTCTCCGGCGGGGTGATCGC
>JAIOHN010000262.1 GCA_019912985.1 Anaerolineae bacterium
GGTAGCAACCTGAGCGACTTCTACATTTTGTACGGCTTCGGGTGTCTCGGTGGCAGGTGGTTCGCCACCGGGTGTCGGGGTCCAGGTGCCATCGTGCGGCGGCACCAGAAAGACCGACCCTACTTCGAGCAGATTGCCTTCAAGGTTGTTGAGATGACGCATATAATCCAGGTCATCCCAGGTGTAGCCGTAAATTAGCGCAATATCGCCCAGGGTATCCCCTGGCTGGACCTCGTGCATGATATTGCCAAAGTTGTCCTGACCGACGATATAGGAGGGTGGCGCAGCCGGTCCTGAACCGCTGCTGCTGGCAATCTGTGGCGCGCCAGGAGCAGGGCCACCCGGATTGCCGAACACCAGCACAAAGGTGTTGATACTGCCACCGGCGATGCCAATCCCAACATCGGCATAACGAGAATTTGTGAGTCCGCGATAGTGAATATCGGAGTTAATCCAGAAAGTCCATGCCGTGTCGATGGACGCCAGGGTGCCACCGTAGATATTTTCGCTTACGTCGGCGGTGCCATACCCTGCCGCAAGCGCACGAGCACGCGGACTGGAGCCATCAGGTCGATTGTGGCTAATCGTGCCGGTATCAGCCATCCACTGCGCCTGAGACTGTGCTGCCGCGCTTAGCACGCCGTTAAGCGTATAACCGGGCAGCCCCAGCGAGGCACGCAAGCTGTTAATGCGTGTCAGCAAATCACCGGCCTGAGCATTTACAGAGAACGCCGGGAACAACAGGAACAGCACACCAACCAGTAGAGTCCATCGTTTCATGCGCGCCATTGTAGCATAGCCTCCACACCGTCGTAAACGGCGTCCAGGGGAAACTAGGCCAGGGGTTGAGGTTGTGCATGCAGGTCCAGCAGGCTGACTACCTTTTCGCCTTTATGCAGTTTGACTTTCCATTGCTCTTCATCGGGGATGTCCAGCGGCAGCAGGCGCTGGTTGGTAATGAGCGCGGGCTGTGCGCCCAGAGGAATCACACTCAGGATGCGGCGGGTGCTGAGTTTGACACCGTTGGTGCTAAAGCCATCGGCGTAGGCGATGTCATCAGAGTCGACTCGCAGCAGATAGCCGGATGCGTCCACCAGGAGGAAGCTGGTGGGATCGGCAAACGAAAATGCCGCGACGATGTGATCGCGCCCGGCGGCCTGCATCAGGCGGCCTTCCAGCGGCTCGATATCTGTGGCAGCCAACCGCACCGTGCGCCCGGTCGCGCTGAACAGGAAAACATCACCCTGTTTATCAAGGAAGGTAAGTGGCGCACCTCGAAGACGCGGAATCTGGTAAGGAACTGGCTGCTCCATGCGCTTTTTCAACGGCTCACCCTGGAAGGCTTTGAAATGCCCACTATTCGTCACCAACAACGCCCAATCGCTCGGCGTGAAATCGGCCCAGTTGGACAGGCTGGTCACATGCTCATCGCCAAACACATCCAGATGAAAGCCTTCGGTATCGGCCAGGCTGAGGCCAAGTTCATCGAGGCTCATCAACTGGCGTGATGTTTTGAGCGTGAAACGATAGTCCGAAGTCGCCAGCAGCAGCAGATCATCGGCAGGCGCGGCCACCACCTGCCCGGCATCCGCCAGCGGCAACCCTTCCGGGTCATCCAGTGCCGCGCGGACATGGCGGTCGCGGGTGAGCGTGACGAACCCGAGCGCAGGCTGTTCGTCCTCCGCCTGGGTCTCGGTAAAGCTGATGTATTTCTTCATCACTTCAAAATCCACGGCGGGCAGGCCATCCCGTGTGATGTCCTCTACCGTGGAGTAGTCCTCACGACGGTGAACCGGCACGTCGATTTCGCCGCGCTCAATGCGATGGGCGATGATGCCCAGGCCGGATGTCACACTGCTGAAGGTGTCGATGCTGCGGACTTTATCCGCGCCAAAGCGCGTTTCCAGCAGCTCCACGAAGGCCGGAATCTGTGAGGAGCCGCCTGTGCGAATCACGGCGTCAATATCGCTGTGGTTCAACCCCGCTTTTGCGATCATCTCATCCACGTAATCGGCAATGGTGTTGATGTCGGTGCGGATAATACGCTCGAACTCGGAGCGAGTCACCGGTTCCATCACATTGAAGCCATCCCCCTTGAGGCGAATGATCGACCGCAGCGCTGAAGACAAGTCTCGTTTTGTCCCTTCCACGATGTCGTACATCGACAGCGCGTAACTGCTGGAGATAAGATCACGTAGCGCCCGGATTTGATAAGGGTTCTGGGAGGTCTGCTCAATGCGTTTGATTGATTCGTAGAAATCCGGCCTTTGCAGCGCCAGCATATCCTGCCAGTTGTTGAAAGCTTCGTAAAAGCTGCTTGGCACCGGAAGCTGTTTATCGCCATTGCGATAGGTGCTGCCTTCGCCAAAGTGAGATGGCAGCTTGGCACGCACCAGCTTCTGATCGAACACATCACCCGCGATCGGTAAACCACCATTCGCCAGGACCGCACGTGTTTTAGGATTGCCTACGCGCAGCACGCTGAGGTCGAGCGTACCACCGCCGAAGTCGAAAATTAGCACATTCTGCTCTGTATCAATCGCCGATTCATAGTGGTAGGCGGCGGCAATCGGCTCGTATTGCAGATACACCTCATCGTAACCCGCGCGAAACGCCGCCTTGAGCATCCGCTCCTGTGCCAGTTGGTTCGCCTCGGCATCCAGCGCATAGCGGACAGGTCGCCCCAGGACAATGCTTCGGATTTCGCGTTTCAGGGCCTTTTCTGCGCGCTGGCGAGCGACATACAGATAAAGCGCGATAATGTCTTCGAGGAAATAGAACTGCCTGCCGATCACTGTCCCCAGGTAGTTGAGCGAGGACAACCCCATCTTGAATGAGAGAAACAGGCGGCCCGGCTCAAAGATGTCTTTATCGACATACACATCGCGTATAAAGGTCCCGATCTCGGCGAAGGTCAGGGTGATTTCACCGACATGCACCTTATCGAATTGAACGGGCCGGTTGAGATTCTGTGTGTAGTAAGTATCAATTGCCTGCCGCCCGATGTAGACCTGGCGGTCATTCGTGACATAGAGAGCGGTGCGGGCCACAGTGGGGTTGGCGTTGGCATGATCGAGCGGGATGAGATGGAGTTTCTGGCCGTCATAGGCGGCCATACCGGAATTAGTGGTGCCGAAGTCCATGCCGATAATCATACGATCCCTTTCTTCTGGCGGCTTTCAGTGACGAAAAGGACGGCTGCTCTCTGTGCGTTTCGATAGAGAGCACCAATATAAAAGTACTGTGTTAGTCAGTAGAGGCTCAAAATGGCGGTTCAGAACGGGCTATTATAGTTCAGACTTTTATACGGGAAAAGGGTGATTTCTTTTAACTCAGCAGTGGGTGTCCGAAATATAATAATTACATCCGATGGACTTTTTAGGCATTACTTTAAGAAGTGAATCGTAACGCTGGCTTTTAACGCGTGTTTAACTATAATATACCCTTGTCTTAAAGGTTTTATAATTTTTAATTATTTTTGCAATCTTCGGTAGCAATCAAAAGGGGTAAAAGCGTTATGCCTTTAGGGTGGTCCGAGATTATTCTTGTAGCATTTATTAGCTATCTTCTGGGAGCAATTCCAACCGCTTACCTCGTCGCTTATCTCAAGGGTATCAATATCTTTGAAGTAGGTAGTGGAAACATGGGCGCAACCAATGTCTCCCGGGCGTTGGGTTTTCACTGGGGGTTACTGGTCTGGCTGCTGGATATGGGCAAAGGGATCGCCGCGATTTACATTGCCCGCGAAATAATGAGCAATGACACTGCCGCCGCCACCGCCATGGCAGCGGTTTTCGCGATAGTAGGGCATAACTGGTCGGTATTTGCCGCCCGTTTGACCGGTAAGCTGCGCGGTGGCAAAGGCGCATCTATCGCTTTTGGCACACTGCTGATTATCTCACCGGGGATCGTCCTGGGAATCAGCGTGATCGGCGGTGCCATCCTCCTCCTGACTCGCTACGTCTCGCTCAGTGTACTGGTGATGTTTACCGTTTCCACCACCTGGATGATTATCCTCATCAATCAAAACCTGATGGCCCCCGAATATAGTTTTTATGTCACCTGTGTTGCCGCTTTAATCTTATACCGTTTTCGTGATAATATTTTTCGATTGATACAGGGTACAGAAC
>JAIOHN010000263.1 GCA_019912985.1 Anaerolineae bacterium
CGATCACCAGCAGCACCAGCGCCCACTCAGGCAGGTGGAGTGTTGCCGGGGTAGCCTCGCGTGCCCCCCGCATCAGGACGCCGATCACCGCCAGCAGCACCAGCCCATAGGCCAGCATCTGCGCCAGTTCCGCCGGATAAGGTCCCCACTGCACCCATATCCCCCAGGCGATGCCGCTGCCTGCACCCAGCAGCCACAAACCTCGCCGGAGCAGGACCAGCCAGGCACCCAACCCCAGGGCGGTATAAGCGCCAAGCGCCAGCGTCACCATGCGGTAGGGAAGATCTAGCGCCGCACTGCCGAACAGCAATCCCGCCAGTAGACCATACACGCCAGTGAGCACCAGCAGCCCGAACAACTCATGCACATGATAGCGCGCCATCCAGTCCAGCAGCAGGGCGCTAAGGGCCAGATAACCTGCACCGCGCAGCAGCCAATCGAGCAGGTCGTAGGCGGTGGGATTGGGCCACAGCAGCACTTCGCCGCCGAACAGCAGCAGCGCTGCCAGCAGACCGCGCATCAACCATTTCTGCATCATAGTGGCTCTTACCTATACAAAAACAGGGGCGTCCTGACGGGACGCCCCCAAAGTAGTGAGTAGCGATACGGTTACTGGTGAATTGGCAGCACCTCACGCGGTTTGCTGCCTTCCTGTGCCGGGCCAACAATGCCCTCTTCTTCCATCATATCAATCAGGCGTGCAGCGCGGGTGTAACCGATGCGCAAGCGCCGCTGCAACAGCGATACGGAGGCTTTATTGAGGCGGCGGACCATCTCGACAGCTTGATCGTAAAGCTCGTCGCGATCATCCCCAACCGGTGTATCGTCATCACCGGGCAGGTCGCTGTCGTCATCGTCATCATCATCCCAGAAAGCCTGCTGCGCTGAGCGGCTGGCACTGCTGACATCCACACTGCGTGCTGGCGACGGCACACTCGATTCGCCCACCAGCGCGCTGAGCGGTTTGGTCGGCACATCGTCACCGGCTTGCATCTTCCAGTAGCGGGTGATGTTATTGATTTCGGAGTCCGAAACAAACACACCCTGCAAACGTACCGGCGCGGGCGAGTCGCCACTGAGGTAGAGCATGTCACCTTTACCGAGCAGACGTTCCGCGCCCGGCTGGTCAAGGATCACACGACTGTCCACACCACCTGCCACAGCGAAAGCGACACGCGCCGGGAAGTTCGCTTTAATCAAGCCAGTCACCACATCGACCGATGGACGCTGTGTCGCGATCACCAGATGGATACCGGTGGCACGGGCCAGCGCCGCGATACGGGTGATGACCCGTTCGGTTTCATCCGGGGCCAGCATCATCAAGTCCGCCAACTCGTCGATAATCACAACGATGTACGGCATACGCTCGACATCCGGGGAAAGATGATTGTTGTAATCCTCGATATTACGCGCACCCGCGTTGCTGAACTGTTTATAACGCTCGTCCATCTCACGCGTGACCCATTTCAACACACCGACTGTGCGCTCCAAGTCAACCACGACCGGCGCGACCAGATGTGGAATGCCGTTGTAGCCGGTCAGCTCAACACGCTTGGGGTCCACCATGATGAACTTGACCTTATCCGGCGGATTGTTCAAGGCCAGACTGGTGATAATGGCATTGACCAGCACCGATTTACCGGAACCAGTCGTACCAGCGACAAGCAAATGTGGCATCGCGCCCAGGTCAGCGGCGATTGGTGAACCATCGACACTCTGACCGAGCGCAATCGCCAGCGGCGACTTCTTCAGGATTTTCTGAAACGAGTCGGCTTCCATCACATCGCGCAGGCTGACCAGTGAGGCTTCTTCATTCGGCACTTCGATACCGACATAGCCTTTGCCGGGAACTGGCGCTTCAATACGAATGGATTTCGCGCCCAGGGCTAACTGCAAGTCCTTGTCTAGCTGAGCGATCGCGCCCACTTTCACGCGGTTTCTCTTGCCGCTGCGCGTCACCAGATAATCTGGTTCGACACCGAACTGCGTAATCACCGGGCCGGTATTCACTTCGACCACGCGCCCCGGCGCACCAAAGCTCTGAAGCGTTTCTTCGATGATCCGCGCCCGGTCGAGCAGCACCTGCCGGTCAAAATCACTTTCTGAGCCCGGGTTCAAGAGTGTGCGATAATCCGGCATCCGCCATTCACGCTTGCGGCGCGGCGGTGCAGCCGATGTGGTGGGCGGCGTATCGGGCCGACGGAAGGGACTCCCATTGGCAGCGGGCTGCGACGTACCGTTAGTGGGCGCTGCCGAGGCCGCTGGCCTTCCGTTATCACTATCTGTGTAGGTGATCTTCGGTGCCGGGCGGCTGGGTACATCTGATGGATAGGCAGTAACCCGCTGCGGCGGGGCCGCTGGCGGTGTTTGTGCCGCTGGTTTCGCCTCTTCCGGCTTGTCCGTGCTGGGCGATGATGGCGGCGTGCTTGCCGGACGATTGTTGCTAAAGAACTGACCTGATCGCAGCGCATTCAAACGCTCGCGGCGCTCAGTCAGCGGAAGCTGCTCGTCATCCCCATCCTCATCACCGTCATCCGCCGGTTTCGAGGCAGGTCGTGAAAATGGCCCACTGCCCGGTGCGCCGGTTGGCCGCGTAAACGGAATGGTCGACTGCGGTCGTGCGACGGGTCCCGTGCCTTTGGGTTGGGCCGGTGGCAGACTTCGCAGTTCCTCACTCTCGGATTTTTCTTCGTCAAGCGCGGGCAGTTCAGGCTGCGCCGGTTTGGGTGTAGCGGGTGCACTGGCCGCAGGCTGTTGTGGTGGTGAGGTTGAAGGTGGCGCAGGGGTCCGCTCAGGACCGCTGTTGGAGCGCATCAAATCACCCAGGCGAGCTGGAGGCGTATTTTCAGGTAATGCCGCAGGCGGCGTTGCCTGTGGCCGTGCATAACTGGGTCGGTCAGCGGCAGGCACGGAAGCTGGCGGCGTTTGCGCCGCTGGCGGTGCATAAGCCGATTCTGGCGACACACTGGCTGCAGGCTGCTGCGGTACCGCTGAAGGCGGAGGCGCAGCCGGAGCAGGCGTTGCGGAAGCTGATGCTGGCGCTGATGCCGCGACCGGTTGTTCCGCTGCCTTGGCAGGAACGTTTTCCGCACCACTATCACGCCCACTGATGGATGTAATCTTGCTGAAGATGCCACCACTCAACAGACCGCCATTCGAGGGTTTATCCCCGTTACCATTACTGGCGGTCTCGGATTTTTCGCTGCTGCTACTGCCACCGGGCAGGCTGAGCGGGATCGCGTTGAACAAGCGCGAAGCCAGTGACGAGCTGTTGGCAGAGGCAGTACGCCTGCTGCTTCCATCGGCTTCGACAGGCACAGACTCACCATCCCCAAAGAAGGCCGTAACCGTCTTGCCACCCTTGGTAATTGGGATGGGACGAGGCTCCGGCAGGGTCGGCTGCTCGGTAGCGGGAAGTGCGGCGGCAGCTTTGCCATCGCTCAATTCGGCAGCGGCAGGTTTGCTCACACTGATCGACGGTGCGCTCAACTGAGCCGCAGCCTGTTCGGCGGCGCGCAAACGAGCGCGCGCGGCACGTGCTTGCGCCCGGCGCTGCACTGCTGTGTTAAAGCTGCGCACGATGCTGATGATAAACACCGCCAGCTCGGCAGCACTGATTCGCAGGGTCAGCATGAAGCCGATGACGAACACCCCTGCCAGCGCGAACATACCACCGGCTTCGGTGATATTCAGCACCAGCAGCGAGTACAACTGCGCCCCTACCCAGCCGCCGCCACGCCCGGCTGCAATCGAGAGCTGTAGGAAGTCATCGAGCAGCGCCAGTGTATAGTACGACTGGAAGGAATCAATATACTGGAACAGGATTAACAGGCCGAAGTAGAGCACCACGATACCGCCAACTCGCACGGTATCAATCGAAGGTGCCTCTTCACCAAAATGGCGCACGATCAACCACATGCCAACGAGAAACATGGCGATTGGCACAGCGATGCCGCCCCAACCCAACAACCGTGAAATTTCTTGCAGAATCGGCTGCGTGAGCTGGCCTTGCGTCGAAGACATGCTGCTGAAAAACAGCGCCAATGATCCGAGAAGCAGCGCCACACCGAGAATGTCGAGCTTGTTATCCAGCGTCAGGCCGGATTCGTCGATCTTGGGTGCTTTACTGGCGCGTTCCACCTTTTCACGGACACTCGTTTTCTTGGTGCCGGTGCCACCGCCAAATGGCAGCGCGGACTTCAGGCGATCACCCAGACCCGGCTTTTTCTCGGTCGAGCGTGGGCGAGAGGTCGCCGGACTGGAAGTACTGCTACTGCTGCCGAAGCGTGATGGCCCACCAAAGCTGGAACTACCCGTACTGGTGGAGGATGGGCGCGAGGCAGCACTGCTTGACGCGCTCGGTCCGCTGGACTTCTCGCCACCGCCGGGCAGGCGAGATCGCAGGCCACCCAGGCCCTTGCTCAGCGCATTGCCGCCAGACGATGCACTTGAGCTGCTGCCCCTGGAAGCGCCGCCACTGGAACGCGGCGTGGTCGGTTTATTGTCGCCACCGCCAGGCAGGCGCGAACGCAGACCACCCAGGCCCTTGCTCAGCGCGTTGCCGCCAGACGATGAGCTGCTTCCACTACTAGAAGCTCCGCCACTGGGACGCGGCGAGGCTGGTTTATTCTCTTTTTTATCGCCGCCAAAGCGCGAACGTAACCCGCCTATGCCTTGAGAGACGCCAGGAATATTCCCCAGGCGACCCTTCTTATCATCGGGCGCGTTTCTGCTTTGACCGCTGGTTGAGGGAGGTGAGGATCGAGGCGAACTAGAAGCCGATGACCCGCTGTCTGAGCCAGACGAGGGTCGGTTGCCGCCATACATTGAACTCCCAGAGCTGGACGGTGACGGCGAACGGCTGCCATAAGACGAGCTTCCTGAGCTGCTTGGGCTAGAGCCTGAAGTAGGCCGGTTACCACTGCCATAGGAAGAACCGCTCGAACTTCCAGAGCCAGAGGGCGGACGATTCGCGCCATAACTCGAGCTGCCAGAGCTGGGTGATGACGGTGAGCGGCTGCCGCCGTAAGACGAGCTTCCTGAGC
>JAIOHN010000264.1 GCA_019912985.1 Anaerolineae bacterium
CTGCACCGCTGCACAAAAATCAACCCGCGTCACCACCACTGGCGCGCTGCCGGTTTCGAGATAAATAATGGCATGATCGTTGGGATTGCCGGTCAGCACCGCCGCGTCGAGTAAGGTTTGCAGCACATTCACTCCCCTTCAATTCGCCCGGCATTATAGCACAGCGAGGGACCGGACTCCCGTTTTTATGAGCGGGAGTCCGGTGATAAGGCGTTAGTTGAACAGCGTCTTTGCAAATGCCAGATCTTCGACAATCAACCGGTCAACCTCGTGCTCTGCCGTGTATTCGGCGGAGAAACAGACCGCGCCGTGATAATCCATCGCACGCAGTTTATCCGCTACCCGCTTCCATGAGGAACGTCCCTGTCGCCCGGAGGTGAAATAGGGCGTCCATTCCGCGACTTCGGCTTCAGGTGGGCTGGTCCGCCGCCAGTAGGCGTTTTTGAAGTTGACGACGCACAGGTGCGATTCGACCGCTTCCAATCCCGGCTCTGGTTCCATGCCTTCCAGTGCGCTGTGTGCCGCGTCCCAGATCGCACCAACGTACTTCGGATCATAATCCTTGACCAGATGATACAGGCCCATTTCATTCACCGGCATGGACGAGCCGTAATGGTGCTGGATGCCGATCTGGATGCCATATTGTTCGCAGAAAGGCAGGGCTTTATCCAGTTTCTCCCGCGCGGCTTTTTCGGCTTCCCAGTAATTGCGTCCCTGGCGGTCAAAGATCACGCGGTTCATCGTGACCCCGGCAGCGGCGCAGGCTGCATACAGGCGTTCATCATCCAGCGGCAGGCTGACTGTCACGTTCAGTACGCGCACACCCGCTTCGCGCAGAGCTTTCACGGTTTTGGGCAGCCCTGTCTCAATCTCCTGCGGCTCACAGGGGAAACCGGGGCGCACTGGCAGCTCGATCAAGTCAAAGCCCATTTTTCGGATGTGTGGGCCAAGCTCAGCCAGGGTCATGCCTTTCCACGGCTTGATAAATACCGCAAATTCAATCGTCATGTCGTTATTCTCCTATGAAGGCTTGAATAATTTAAAGCAAATCTTCGCTGAGGATGGATGGACACCAGTGCTTCTCGATAAATTCCACGACGAGCCGTGTCCCATCCTCATGGCTGACATAAGGTGGCATGGCCGGGTTGTACATCGTGTCGGTGAGATCACGCACCAGGACGATGTCCATCCCCAGCCGAACCATCTGTTTGATAGCAAATGAGCGGTGCAGGATGCACATATTGGTATGGACGCCCATCATGATGAGCTGCGTAATATTTTGTTGTTGAATGTAGGAATAAATTTCTTGTCCATTATCCGAAATGACATCCTGGTCGGGGTCGATTCCGAGCGCTTCATGCTGGCGATGCCACACCTGTCGCGGTTCTGCCTCGTTGGTATCTGAACCTTCATCCGAGTCATCAATTGGCAGTGGTGGATCAGCATGAGCTTGCAGCGGCGGCAGCGGCACTGCTGGCACGTTGAGGATGCGCTGGCGGGCGGGTGAATCCGCATAATAATCCATGACATCCGAGGGCGCATGGATAATGTGAACCCCTTTATTTCTGGCGGCAGTGATCACCCTGTTCATCCTGCCCACCATCATACCGACCCGCTCGGTAGCACCCCGGCTCCAGTGCTGGTCCCACATATCGCAGATGATGATCGCGGCCTGGTTGGTTGGCACTTCGACGGGTGTAATTGTCTGCCGCCAGACGTTGAATCCACGCGGGTTCTGGACAAGCTGCTGGCTGCGGCAGTGGAGCATCAACCCATGAGAGGCGCTCATTGTGTTGTCTCCTTAAGCAGGGATTGTGCCAGGATGATTTCGGCCACTTCCATCGTTTTCACTGCGTCGGAAAATGTGGAGGGAGGCTGCTGCCCGCTCTTGAGCGCATCAATGAACTGGCGATTTTTGGTGCGGAAGCCGCCAAACACATAGTTCGCTTCGCTTCCAGCCACCTCACGCGTATCGTACTCGACGCCCTTGGTATCACCGTCCGCATACAGATAACCTTTGCCCTCGTGCTCGGCTTCAACGCAGATGCCCGGCGCATGCATCTCCACTTTGAAGATGCGGCGGCCACTGGTCCAGCTGTTGAGCATGATGCCGGTGCTGCCATTATCAAAATGAAGGGTCGCCGCAATAAAGTTGATGTCCGGCACCTGAATGCGCCGTGTGGTACTTTCGACCCCGACAACCTCACCGCCGCACATCCAGCGCAGGGTGTCGATGGCGTGAACACCGTCATCCATCATATGGTCGCGGGCGCTGAGATGAGGCTGAATGGCGTTCTTGTAAAACGTGCAGACGGCGTGAACGATGGGGCCGCGTTTGAGACATTCATCGCGCAGCAGCATCACCATCGGGCAGGAACGCCGCTGAAAGCTCACCTGGGTGATGCAGCCGTGCTGCTCTGCCAGATGCGCCAGGGAGCGTGCCTGATGAATGGTGATGCCCATTGGTTTCTCGATATAAAGATTCAGCCCCTGTTCCAGGCACCATGTCCAGATGTCATACATGATATGCGGCTGGCCGATCACATAGACCCCATCAGGTGCGACCTCCTCAATCATCTGCTGATAATCGGTATAGCGCTTCTCGATCCCGTATTTATCTGCGGTGCTGGTCATGCGCTCGCTGTCGAGATCGCAGATCGCAGCCATTTCCACATCGTCAAACGAAGCCAGCGAAGGATAATGAACGTTGTTCGCCATCCCCCCTGCCCCAATCATGGCAACTTTGATCATGATGGATCCTTTATGTTGGGTACACAACCTCACCTGCTTTGGTGATGGTCGTGCAGCGCTGAAATTAACAGGTAGCATAACTCGATTCGGAGATGCTTGACCATCAACCAAGATTGACCATTGCTTGACAACCGCTTCCCTACTCGCGCTTTGACATTGCCTGAATCATGGGCATTGTCGGTGCTTTGTGCTACCCTTATACGACACTGATGCTTCCCAACTTCTGGTCTAAAAACTTATGCCTACCCTACCCTACTCCACCCTGACCGATCTCATCCGCGCGATTTTCCAGGCCGCAGGTGCGCCGCCGGACATCGCCCTTCAGGTCGCGGAGTCGCTGGTCACGACCAACCTCACCGGCCACGATTCGCACGGCATTATCCGCGTGAAGACTTATGTGGAGCAGATCAAAAAGGGCGCGCTCAAGCCTGCTGCCCGCGCGGTGGTTTCACGACGTTTCGGCGCGACTGCTGTCCTCGACGGGCAGTGGGGATTCGGTCAGGTGACGGCGCGTACCGGCGCACAACTGGCCCGCGATCTGGCGCAGGATTATGGCCTGGGGGCGGTGGTGTTGAGTAATGTCAATCACATCGGGCGGTTGGGCGAATATGCGGAAATCATCGCGCAGGCCGGGATGGTGGGTACCGTCATGACTGGCGGCACACTCTCGCGGCCTTCGGTCACGCCCTATGGCGGTGCAGAGGCGATTTTCGGCACCAATCCAATGGCCTGGGCGGTCCCGGCTGGCGACCAGGTGCTGCTATCGGATTTTGCTACAGCGGCAGTCGCCAATGGCAAGATCAAAGTCGCGCTTGATAAAGGTGAAGCGTTCCCGGCGGATATGCTGCTGGATAAGGAAGGCAGGCCCACGACCAACCCGGCAGATTTTTACGATGATGGGATGCTGCTGCCGTTCGGCAGTTACAAAGGGTATGGCCTCAACCTGATGATGGAGATTATCCCGGTGCTGCTGTCGGGCTTCGCGCCGATCACCTCACCGGATTTTCGCCCCGGCAACCCGACCTTCATGCTGGCGACTTCGATTGAGGCCTTTACGGATCGCGCCTATTTTGAGCAGCAGGTGGTGCAGTTGAAGGCGCGAGTCAAGCAGGTGCGGCCTTCAGCAGGTTCGGCGGGGGTACTGCTCCCTGGCGAGAAGGAGTCGCGCACAATGGCTGAACGCCTGCGGGATGGCATTCCCCTGCCCGATAAAACCTGGGTCGATCTGGGCGCGGTCGCTGCCGAATGGGGCGTGACCATGCCTGCGCTTGATTGATGCGCTGCTACTGATCGCGCAGCACACGCGCGACCATCTGATCAAGCGTATCCATCTTGTCGACAGTCAAATCCGGGTCGGGAATATAGACATCAAACTCGTTTTCGATGAATACCGCCAGCTCGGCCAGTGAGAACGAATCCATCAAGCCATTGGTGATGATGCCTTCGCTGTCGGTGAGTGGATAACTTTCATCGCGGATCAGCTCGCGGGTGATATAACTGCGCAGGGTTTCGCGTACGGTGGTGGCGTCCATAGGCGTGATTTTCCTTCAGCGTGTGATTATTTCCGCGCCGATGATCTCGGCCAGTGTCTGTGTGCCTTGCGGCGTGAGATGCACCGGGCTATCGGTAAATGCTTCCGGCGCAAGTCGATCCCACAGGTCGATATAGTGCCAGCCGTTTGCCTCGGCCTGCTGTGCGAAGACCTCACGATAAGCATCATAGGCCCAGAGCGGATACCAGAAATTATAGCGCAGATCGCTGTTGGCCCCGTCCGCGATGAAAATCGGCTCGTTGACCAGCAGCAGCGGCACATTGCCCGCGCGAGCCGCGCCTGCCCCAATCACATCAAACGCCAGTTCGTCCGCTGTCAGCGGCTGCAGCGTGTCATAATCCAGCCATCTCACATCGGCCTCAAAATCATTGGCGCGCAGCTCGTACTCGTCGGGATAAAACTGGTCGATGTCGGTGGCTGCCCACATGAAGCCGTAGAGCTGCAAGCGCAGCCAATCCGCCAATGGACGCCGCTGCCCGACCAGGGTTCGCTCAAGCAAAGTTGGATCATGCAGTCGCGCATCCTGCGGATCTAAATCAAGGTCATAGCGATTGATGAGATCGCGGACGGACATGGCGTTTTCCTGCACCAGCGCGGCGTCAAGCTGGCGTTCGCGCGCGAACGATTGCAGCGTCACCGGCCAGATGATCATGTCCGGCTGGTGGCGCATGGCATAATCCAGCAGCAGCAGGTCTTTGGTCAGTGACAACACCGGATGACCGATGTTGTAAGCGCGCACGCGGTCGCCATTATCGTGGGTGAGATCAAGCGCGTTGATCTGCCCGGCCAGTGTCTGGTCAGGCTCCAGCAGCACGCCCCAGGTCGCGGAATCACCCACAATCAATACGCGAAATTCGTCATCCGCTTTGGTGCGGGCGACTTCATGGGTAGCGAACATGGCTTCCAGGCTGTTGAGGCTGAGGTTGTAAGCGCGGGCGTCCTCGCCATAGGGCAGCCGTACTCGCCCCGGCAGCAGCCAGTTATGGAAGGTCAGCCTGCCGATCAAAGGCATGGGCTGCACCAGCGCATAGATCAGGTTGACCAGCACAAACAGCAGTGCCGCTTTGATGATCACGCGCCACACGAAGCGCCAGCTGTAGGTGCTTGCGTGCTCGGTCAGCCAGTCCCATCCTGCCATCGATCAGCCCAACCCGAACAGGCGCAGGAACACCGACCCGGCCAGCCCAACATCCGGCAGCGCGAACCACACCCAGCCAAGCGCCACGAAATGAAATGTCAGTATCACCCCGCCGACGGTATACGCCTGCTTGAGGTATGGTCGCTCGTTCAGCCCGCGATACCAGCGCCGCGTGCGGTCACTCCACAGCTTGTGGAGGAACAGGCCCAGACCGTGCCATGCCCCCCAGATGAGAAATGTCCAGGCGACGCCATGCCACAGGCCGATCACAATCATGGTCGTCAGGTGACAGATGAACATAATGGTGGTATTCGAAGGTCGATTTTTGCGGCGCAGCAGCGACCGCGACAGCGGCGAGAAGATGTAAAATCGCACCCAGTTGGTCAGGCTCATGTGCCAGCTTTGCCAGAAGACGGTGATGTTGTTCTTCAGATAGGGCCGGTCGAAATTTTCCGGCAGCTTGATGCCGAACAGGATGCCCAGGCCAATCGCAATATCACTGTAGCCGCTGAAATCGAAGAACAGACGGAAGGCATAGGCATATAGCAGCAGCCATAAGCCGCCAGTGGTCTGCGCCTGTGTCACCGTGGTTGCATCCAGCGCGACCAGCGCCAGACTGTCCGCAATCACGAACTTCTTGAACAGTCCCATGCCGATCCGCACCCCTCCCTGCGTGATGCGCGCTGCATCCCACCCCGTCAGGCCCGGCAGCGCGTTCCAATCGACGGTAAAGCGCTCAGCGCGGTCAATCGGCCCTGCGGTATAGGCCGGGAAGAAGATCACGTAGGTCAGGTATTCGCGCAGGCTCAAGGCAGGTAGGATGCCGGTTTGCTTATCGCGCAGGGTATGGATCAAGCGGAAAGCCACATAAGAAAAGCCAAGCCAGCCAATATCAGCCATGCTGGCGAGTGTGACATCCTGCCCTGTTCCTACACGCAGCCACGCGCTCAGGCTCTGCGCCAGCGGCTCGGTCTTGATGACGATAAAAATCCCTACCAAAGCGATGATTGCGGCGGTCCGTCCGCGTCCACCCAACTGCGCGGCGGCAAACGCTAGCGCACCAGCCAGCCCCAACAGCAGCAGCACATTGACCGTATCCGGTGGGCGGGTGGGTGTCAGGCGAAAATCCGCTGCCAGATAACGATTGGCCGCCAGCAGCAGCACCAGCGCGGTGACTACCGCCAGCGTAATCACATCCTCGCGGTGGAGCGAATGCTCACTGTGATCGCGCACCAGCAGCCAGCAAATGAGAGTCAGAATGAGGGTGAAAGTGGGCAGCCAGAAATCGAGATAGCGGATGTTGAGGGCGGGTTGCAGCCAATAAATAGCGATGACGCTGGCGATCATCAGCGCCCAGCCGCGTGCCTGCCCGCGCACAAAGGCGGCGTACAGGAGTGCGCCAACGCCAAACACGCCGATGTCGAGCAGCGTCACTGGCCTAGAATCCCTGGTAAATCCAGGTGGGTGCAGAATCCGTGGTGACGATCACCAGCAGAATCACGATCAGGCACAGCACCAGGGCGAACAGGTTTTCACGAGAGAATACCCGGCGCACCATCAACCTGCCTCGCCGCACCATTTCCATTCACCATCTTCCTGCACCACGCGGTAGCTGGTGAGGGGGAAAACGGTATCCTCGCCGCCATACTGCGCCACGATCTGCCCGGTGCAGCTCACGGTGTCCTGCCCATCATTACGGGTGCAGGTCATATCCTCAATCTCGACCCCGGTAACACTGGTGAAGGTGTGAGTTTCACGAGCCGTTTCCGCTTCCATCTCGCTGCACAACAGGCTGCGGATGGTGTCCTCATTGCCTTCGACTTTGGCCTGGAGATAACGTTCCACAGTCTGTGCCGGGTCGCCATCCGCCCCACCGGAATCCGATGCGCAGGCAGTCAGCAAAACTAACGCAAGCAGGAGAGTCAACAGAATGAATGGTTTTCGCAGGGTTGCGGCGTGAGTCAAGTTTTACTCCATGTTCAGTGTGCGCCGGATCTCATCCAGCATGCGGATCGATAACAGGTTTTGCAGGGTCACGCCATACCAGGCTTCGTTGCCTTTGGTGAACTTGATATAGCGGAAGCCGCTGTTTTTGAGATGGACATGATCTTCGTCGAGTCCATATTCGGGCAGTGTACGGGCGGCGGCCCACAGGTTAATCAGCGGCACCTGATATTCCGCTGCGATGTCGCGCAGGCGCAGGTTAAAGTTGATCGCCTGCCACCACAGCGTATCGTCCGGGTGAACGCTGAAGGTGCTCAACACCGGGATCACCCCTTTTGCCAGCGATTTTTCGACCAGTTCGCGCATTTGCTCCCCGAATTCCTCGTCGGTCATGTGGCGAACATCATTGGGACCGAAAACGATCATGGCGATGCTGGGTTTTTTGCGACGATATTCGCAGTCCAATGGCGATTCATTGGGCTGGCACAATTCCTTATCCGCCCACAGCGGATCGAAGATCACATAGGTGGTCATGCCCAACCGGGCAGCGACACTTTCCTCTGCCAGTGATGTCCCGAAATACTGGACTGTATCCGCCAGAAAATCGTAAGCGCCAAGCTCATAGTTCGTGTTGCTCATGGGGGTCAGGAAGGACGGGTTAGCGGCCACACTGTCCCCGATTTTGGTCACCACATGACTTTGATTGCCCAGCCACTGGCCGCGCACATAGACATCGCGCATGGTCGGGCTGACCTCCGGCATCACCGGCACTTCGTACAACTCGGCCACGGAGAGATAACGGGCGGTGATGCGATCGGACTCAGGAATCTCGTTGTTAACCGGAATTTCGCTGAGGTGAAGCTGATCGTTGACCGTCAGATAGCCGATGAGAATCCAGCCGTCGATAATGACCCGCCCATTGGGTGCTTCTCGTGTGACATGCACCCAGTTCCCCACCCGGTTGCGCTCGCTGATACGTATCTCGACCCCAGCGGGAATATCCCCCAGTTGCAAATGGGTATCCCCAGGCCCTGCATAAACCACCACACGCTGATAAGGGATAGCAATTGTCGGATCATCCGGGAGTTCAGGTGACTGAATCCAACCAACCAGAAGCGGAAGACACGTCATGACAAGCGACAGGATAAAGCGGGACATAAAAGTTTAAGCGTTCGCTCCTTGTAATCCGCTCAAGTTGTAACATTCCGGCCCATTAAACTCAATGGTCAGTGCTTACGGAAGTGCTGTCGCATTGCCTCGTGAAACGGTAGCGCGAGCACTTCATCCAGAAAATGCTCGGCCTGCTCCAGCGAATTCGTGAATGGGTCCATCAAAACAAGCTGCAACAGTGCTTCATAACTGCCCTGCGCATACGCCTCCAGCTCGGTATTCACGGGCGCGACCCGATCTCGCAGTAAATTGGTCATGACCGGGGCGGGGAGTCCATCCGTTTTGATGCCCTGAATGCCGCGCTTGCTCACCAGCAGTGGGATCTCCACCGCGAAATCACGCGGGACGTCTGGCACAAAGTCACCGCTGTTAGGGATATTGCCGATCAGCACGCGGGGAATATCGCAGGCGATGGATTCCACCATGTCGATGATTACCTCACCCGATTTCTTGGGCGGGAAGGCATCGCTGACTTTGCGGCTTTGATCTTCGCTAATGGCCTTGATCTGCGCGACATGCGTTTCCAGATGCCGGAAATAGCCGCTCCACCAGGCCATCGGGTCTTCATGCCACTGTCGCTCGACCATTTCATCCGTGTGATACCAGAAAGGCCAGGAGCCGCCCCCTGGCGTGCAAGTGTCGCCGATGGGAAACACACCATAACGCTTGTACAGATCAACCGCCGCAAGTCCCAGGCTGTCACTCGGGTGACATTGCTCCCAATGAGCAGGCGCGCCAGTTTCAATCCAGCGGTCGATCAGCGGGAAAGCATCCTCGCCTTTGTAGTAGAAGTGAGTCAGCCAGACGAAGTGATTCACTCCAGGTATCTGAAAGGTGATATGCTCGCGTTCCAGCCCCAGCGCCTGCGCCAGGTAATAGATGCCGGAAAAGCCGTGACACAGCCCGACCATTTTGAGCTGCGGATATTTGCGCCCCAGGTAAGTAATGCCTGCCAGCACCGGGTTCGCTACCAACAGCAGATAGGCATCCGGGCAGATTTCCAGCATGTCCTGCACCAATGACTCGAAAAGTTGATACTGGTAAAAATTGATCCAGAAGGCTTCATCGTGGAAGATATGCAGGCTGCCACCCATGCGATACCCATAGCGGCGGGCGATGTTCCACCCGGCCCGCATCCGCTCATGACCGGCGACCAGCGCCGTATTGATCACAAATGCCGACCCTGCCAGCGCTTCCCGCCGATCGGTGGTCCGTTCGAGATGCAGCGTCGTGCCGATCTCATCGGCATAGCGGCGGCAAAGCTCGTAAACGGCCTCCAGCCGTGCCTCATCAATATCCATGAGTGTGAGTGTGCTGCCTGCCAGATTGGGGGTCAGGCAAATATCCCGCACCAGATTAAGCGAGAATACCGCGCTCCCTGCGCCAATAATGCTAATTTTTGTCATGGTCTCATTCCTAAATCAGATTATTTTCTAAAAATTATTCGCTTGCTGGGCGCGCAGACAGGATCAAAAATACAGGGGCGAGGCGCTGCCCGTTCCTGATTCTACGCAATTGGCGTGTGATTTGAAAATAGGACTTACCTGAATTGGATACCTGTGCCGCTCTTGTATTTGCATGATGCGGTTCGCCAGTGGTATCCAACGGAGGTTATTTCTCATGCTGCTGTTGCTCCCTCGCACAGTGGTTTTTCTTTCTGTCTCCATGGAGACAGACTAATCCATCCAACTGCCAGAATTAATGCTGGTGGCTTACTACTATAAATTCTTAATCTTAATTTCCTGTAATGTGTGGTTGACTGAAGATAAGAAGTGAGAACAGCTTCCATGAATTGTTTGTCTCGTCAATCATTTGGGAAAGGAGTTTTTCAATGCCTCCAATGATAGTCATCGATAACGAGTATGTGACGTTGCAGTACCACCCCGATAAGAAGATCGTGCACCATAGTTTCAAGCAGTGGATCCCCCTTCAGATCTTTCGCGATGTCATGACCCAGGGAGCCGACATCTTTGAGAAGTATGGTGCAGAGAAGTGGCTGTCTGATGACAGGGGGAATGGTGCGCTGGATCTGGCTGCCGCCGAGTGGGGAACAAAAGTCTGGACCCCACGGATCACGAAGGCTGGATGGAAGTATTGGGCCGTCGTGATGCCCAAAAAAGTGCTTGGGCAAATGGACATGCGGCAGTGGATCAAAATGTACTCCGACCTGGGAGTTACCGTAAAGGCATTCACAGATCCTGACGAAGCGCTGAGATGGCTGGAGAAGCAGTAGTCGATGTAGCTGAACAAGCTGTTATATCAGCGCTGTGACGCCAGAATGCCGCAGTTTCGTGTTAGAAGACCTGGAGCAGCACTTATTTTCTCATTGCCATTTGCGCTAAGAAACCTCTCCCCCTTGTACGCCGCGCAACTCTATATTCCCTGATGCCAGCGCGGCCTTTTATCTCCTTATCCGAGATTGAGGCGACTTAGAAGCTTACCAGGCGTAAGCCTCTGGCGCAGCGCCGCCCGGCCCCGGCCAGATTTCATCCAGCTTCTTCAACTGCTCTTCCGTGAAGGTGATGTCTAACGCGCGCAGGCTGCCCGTGAGCTGTGCATGGGTACGCGGCCCAATAATCGGCGCGGTGACCACCGGGTTGTTCATCAGCCACGCCAGCGCGACATCCGCCGGTTTCTCTCCCATCTCCTGACAGAAGTTCTCATAGGCTTCGATCTGTGACCGGTGCTTGTCGATCGCTTTTTGCATACCCTCGCTTGCGCGGCGGCCTTCGTCAATCTTGCGCAGCACACCACCCAGCAGACCACCGCCCAGCGGACTCCAGGGGACGACCCCTAAACCATAGTCTTCGCAGGCGGGCAGCACGTCCATTTCGATGGTGCGCTCGTTCAGACTGTATTTGCTCTGCTCACTGACCAGCCCCATGAAATTGCGGCGCTTGGCAGCTTCATTGGCCTTGGCGATATGCCAGCCCGCAAAGTTGCTGCTGCCCACATAAAGGATTTTCCCCTCGCGCACCAGCTGTTCCATCGCCTGCCAGATTTCCTCCCAGGGAGTGTCACGGTCGACATGATGCATCTGGTAGATGTCGATGTAGTCGGTTTGCAGGCGCTTAAGGCTGGCTTCGCAGGCGCGCTTGATATTCAACGCGGAGAGTTTGCCTTCGTTCGGCCAGCTTCCCATCTCGCCGTAGAGTTTGGTCGCCAGCACGACTTTTTCGCGCCGATCACTACCCTGCGCCCACCAGCGCCCGATGATCTCTTCGGTATGCCCATGGTGGCTGCCAACCCCGGCGTGAACGCCGTAGCGATTGGCCGTATCAAAGAAGTTGATGCCTGCTTCCAATGCCTGATCCATCAGCGCATGGCTGTCTTCTTCACTGGTGCGCGGGCCAAAATTCATCGTACCCAGGCAAAGACGGCTGACTTTAAGACCCGTACGACCCAAAAAAGTGTATTTCATCATCTCCCCTTTTGACTTCGCAGGGGCAAGATTGGCCTTGCCCCTGCGTTTTGTAATAGTGTGCGATGTTTACCAGGCGTAAGCCTCTGGCGCTGCGCCACCCGGACCCGGCCAGATTTCATCCAGCTTCTTGAGCTGCTCGTCGGTGAAGGTGATTTCCAGCGCGCGTTCACTACCGGTGAGCTGATCCATCGTGCGTGGCCCGATAATCGGCGCGGTGACGACAGGATTGTGCAGCAGCCATGCCAGCGCAACATCTGCCGGTTTTTCACCCATCTCCTTGCAGAAGTTCTCGTAGGCCTCGATCTGTGGCCGGTTCTTGTCGATGCGCTTCTGCATGTTCTCGTTGGCGCGGCGGCCTTCTTCGATCTTTTGCAGCACACCGCCTAGCAGGCCACCAGCCAGGGGACTCCAGGGGATCACACCCAGGCCATAATCTTCGCAGGCCGGGATAACTTCCAGCTCAACCATACGGTCTGCCAGGTTATAGAGGCTTTGCTCGCTGACCAGGCCAAGATAGTTGCGGCGCTTGGCAGCTTCATTGGCTTTGACGATATGCCAGCCTGCAAAGTTGCTGCTGCCCGCGTAGAGGATTTTACCTTCGCGCACCAGCTGCTCCATTGCCTGCCAGATTTCGTCCCAGGGGGTATCACGATCCACATGGTGGAACTGATAGAGATCAATATAGTCGGTTTGCAGCCGCTTGAGACTGGCCTCGCAGGCGCGCTTGATGTTCAACGCGGAAAGTTTGCTGGTGTTAGGCCATTCGTCTTTGTCCATGCTGCCATAGACTTTGGTCGCAATCACCACTTTTTCGCGGCGACCACCACCCTGCGCCCACCAGCGCCCGACGATCTGCTCCGTTACGCCTTCGCCTGTTTTCCAGCCATAGACATTGGCGGTATCAAAGAAATTGATCCCCATATCCAGGGCTTTGTCCATAATGGCGTAGCTGTCTTCTTCATTGGTGAGCGGACCAAAATTCATGGTCCCCAGACATAGTGGGCTAACTCTCAAGCCAGTACGGCCCAGAAATTTGTATTCCAAGATGATACTCCTTTTCACAACATTAGATGTTTTATGACCGGCAGCGACGAGGAAATGACTATGTAAACCGGTTCGCAGGTGGGTCTATATATGACACGAAAAAGATGATCCGGCTAGAGCCGTCAATGACCAATCAAGGGCTTAATCACCTGCCTCGGTGGGGGTTTTGGGTTGCAGCAGTTTGCCGTGCAGTTTCGGTGGCGTGCTGGTGAGGCGATTGCCTTCGAGATCATAGCGCCCGGCAAGCTCATCCGCACTGGTGCCGTGCCACAACTGAAGCTGGCGCATATAAGCGGCCCGCGCGATCATGTGCGCGGCGACCGGTGCGGTCAGGAAAAGGAAGGCGATTGTTGCCAGCATACGGCTCGCCACACCGACATCGTTGAAATACACCGCCGCCGCCAGCAGCATGAACCCTACCCCGAACGTGGCCGACTTGGTGGTGGCCGACATACGCATAAACAGATCGGGCAAGCGCAGCAACCCCAATGCCCCGACGAACATGAAGAATGCCCCGATTATCATCAAAATCAATGTGATTATATCAGTCAGCATCGGTTAGCCCCTTCTCTGTAGATAGTAAGCAAAAGCGACTGTGCCCAGAAATGAGATCAACGCCAGGACCGTCGCCGTATCCAGAATGACAGGTTCATCGGTTGCAATCGCATAAGTAACGATAATCCCAATGCCCAACGTGACCAGGGAGTCGAGCGAGACGATCCGGTCAGAAATCCGGGGGCCGCGAATAAAACGGAGGACTGTAAAAATAATCGCCACTACCAGTAGCGGCAGAAAGATGTAGAGCGCAATTTGCTCCAGGCTCATTCAAGTAACTCCCGAATCTGTCGCTCGAACCCGTCTTTGATACTGCGCCGGAACGCGTCGATGTCATTGACATACATCGAATGCACATACAGCACACGCTTATCGCTTGAGACGTCAATCGAGAGTGTGCCAGGAGTGAGGGTGATCAACTGCGCCAGCAGGGTGATTTCCAGATCACTTTCCAGGGAAAGCGGAATCGCCACAATCGCCGGGCGCATGTGAAAGCGCGGTGTGATCACCTCCCAGGCCACGCGCAGGTTGGCCGAGAATAACTCCCACAGGAAATAAGCAAAAAAGCGAATGACCCGCGGCACCTTGGTGACATAACCGCCACAGCCTAACGCGCGCCGGGAAATCCAGAGCATTGCATAACCCAAAATAAAGCCCGACAGCAGGAATTCAGGCGAGAACTGGCCGTTCAGCGCGGCCCAGGCGACAGCCAACAGGACATTTAAGAGGAAAAAATTCATGGCACAGCTCCCAGGACAGCCTGTAAATATCCTTGCTTGCTAATCAACTGTTCTGCGGCCTGGGTTGCCAGGCTCAGCAGTGGTTCGGCGACAATCCCCATAGCAATCGTGAACACAGCCAGTACCGCAATTGGCATCAGCCGCAGCCACAGATTCCGCGCTGGCATGGTAGCCAACACCTGTCTTACACCGACTTCAGTTATTGCCGGACTGTCTTTCCAGAATGCTTCCGCCCAGATTTTAGTCATCGAGAACAAGGTGAGGATACTCACTCCAAGCGCTACCAGCACGATCACATACTGGTTGACCGCCAGCCCCGCGCTGATCAGGGAGAGCTTGGCCCAGAAGCCGGATAGCGGCGGGATGCCTGCCAGTGCCATCGCCGGAATAAAGAACAGCATGGATAGCAGTGGAAAGTCGCGGTAGAGATTGCCCAACTGCTTGAGGTCGTAGGTGTCACCAAAAAGAAAGCTCACGCCGCTGACCATGAATAAAGCGGACTTGGCGATGATGACATGCATCATGAAGTAGACCGTTCCCGCCAGCGAGGCGACGGTAAACAGTCCCAATCCCATGATCAGGTAGCCGATCTGGCTGATGATGTGAAATGACAGCAGGCGGCGGAAATCATACTGCGCCACCGCGCCCAACACACCCACCACCATCGTCAACCCGGCGATAATCAGAATAAGCGTGTGGGTGTAGCCGACATCCTGGGTGAATAACAGGGTGAAGACTCGTATCATAGCATAAACGCCGACCTTGGTCATCAACCCGGAAAACAGGGTCGTCACCGCGACTGGCGGGGTGTGATAAGCCGCTGGCAGCCAGAAAAACAGTGGGAATACAGCGGCTTTGATGCCAAACGCCACCAGAAACAACATCGCCAGCACCATCGCCAGCCCTGGCTCTTCCAGCCGGTTGAGCACAATAGCGATGTCTGCCATATTGAGTGAGCCGGTCACGCTGTAGAGGATGCCTACCGCTGCCAGGAAGAAAGCCGATACCAGCAAGTTGAGCGCGAAATATTTGATCGCACCTTCCAGCTGCGCCCGCTCGCCACCCAGGGCCAGCAGCACAAATGATGAGATCAGTATGACCTCGAACCAGACATACAGGTTAAACATATCGCCGGTGAGGAAAGCTCCGCTGACCCCCATCAACAGGATGAGCATGACCGGATAATAACCGAACGATTCGCGCTCTGGATCAATGCTGCCAAAGGAATAGATCACGACCGTGACGCCGATCAAGCCAGCCATAATCACCATGATTGCGCTGAACAGATCGGCCACCATCACAATGCCAAAAGGCGCGGGCCAGTCTCCGATTCGTGTGGTCAGGATGCCATTGTGCTGCACCACATACAGCAGCAAACAGGCGATAAACAGCAGCAGCAGCGTGCCAGCCAGCGCCAGAATCCGCTGGATGCGCACGCGCCCCCAGGCTAATATGCATAAGATGGCCGAGAGCATCGGAATAATGATCGGCAAGACAAGCAGGATATTCATCAATGCTCCTGATCAGGTATCAGTGGCGTTCATGCGGTCAAGGTCGTCTGTTTCGACTGTCTGGTACGCGCGTTTGATTAAGACCAATGCGAAAGCCTGCAAACCAAAGCCAATCACAATCGCGGTCAAAATGAGCGCCTGCGGTACCGGATCAGCATAGGGCGGTGTGATCGTCACTTCACCTTCTGGAATGATGGGCGGAATGCCACGTGTGAGGCGTCCCACGGTAAACAGCAGCAGATTCGACGCATAACTCAACAGCGCTAACCCGGCGATCAGCTTGACGATGCTGCGTCGCATCATCATGTAGAGGCCGGCAGCGTACAGCGCGCCAATGACAAAGGCGAGGATCACTTCCATGTGATTAGTGCTCCTCCTCTTCGGCCATGGTGAAGATGATCGTCAGCGTGACGCCGATCACCACCAGATAGACACCCACGTCAAACAGGAAGGCCGTGCCTACCTTGCCGAAAACCGGCAGTTCGTAGGGGTACCAGAGCGAAGTCATAAATGGCAGATCAAAGAAAAGTGGCAGGATTCCGCTGAGTACAGCCAGCAGCAGGCCGGAGCCGATAAAGGTGATCGTGCTGACGCGAACTGCCTCACGTGCCCGGGCGACATCATAAGCGATGGCGTACAGTGCCAGTGCGGCGGAAGCGACCAACCCACCGACGAATCCACCACCGGGAGCGCTGTGTCCCCGCAGCAGCAGGAAAAACGAAAACAAAATCAGCAGTGGCAGGAGTAATCGTGTGGCGGCGGATAGAATAAGTGAGCTCAATGATCCTGCTCCTTCCCGACTTCTTCATGCATCTCTACGGAAACCATGTCCTCATATTTTTCGGTGTCGTCGTCTGCCGAGTCCTGAATGCGCAGCTTGAGCAGCGCGTAAACGCCGATGGCGGCAATAGAGAGCACTGTAATCTCCCCCAAAGTATCGAAACCACGGAAATCGACCAGAATAACATTGACGATATTATGGCCTTTGGCTTCGGTGTAGCTGTTGGCGACGAAGAAATCCGACAGCTTGGATAGCAGCGGACGATTGGTAATCGTCAGGATGAGCACCGTGACCAACCCCCCTGCTGAGATGGAGATGATGGCATCACGAATGCGTGCCCGTCGCGCGGAAAGGTGGGCCATATCCGGCAGCCGGTAAAGCACCAGCACAAACAGCACGACGCTCAAAGTCTCAATCGAAAACTGAGTCATCGCCAGGTCAGGCGCGCCATATAGGATGAAAATCAGCGCGATTGCATATCCAATTACACCCAGAGATACGACGGTGTACAGTAAATGCGATGAGGTCACGATCAACGCCAGCGCGACCAGGATAATCGCTGCGAGGACAAGTTCGTAAAAGCGGACATCAATCGGCCCCAGGACAGGCAGTGCGACCCGGTTGAAGAAGGTGAACCCCACCAGGATGACCAGTGTTCCCACGATGGTGGCGACGTAATAACGCAAATAACCGTTCTGGAAAATATGGGTGACGGACTTGGAAAATCCGGGGAGGCCATCCACAAGGCGGTTGAAAAACTGCTCCGGCCCGTAAACCGCGCCAAAATCAACATATTCCAGCGGTGCGCGCAGCCGCGTCCAGTAGTAAAAAGCCGCGATACCACCGGCAATGGTGATGATACTCAAAATCAGCATGGGGCTGACTGCGGACGGAATCAGATGTAGATGCAGCTCGACCTCGCTGCCATAGACCGCACCCGCCGCCGGACCGATCAAATATTCGCTAGTGACATCGGTGATCGGAAGCTGCGTGACCAATGCCAATGCCAGCGCGATCACCCCCAGGGCAACCGGCCCCAGCCACAGGCTGAGCGGTGCACGGTGCGGGTGTGAAGGGGTTGACCCTTGATTGCCAGTAAAAGGCTTGAAGAACATCAGAAAGGCGACTGCGACAAACGAGAGATTGCCCAGAACAGCGGTGATGGTGAAAAAGACATGGCCGACGCCCAGTTCCAGTGTGCCTTCATAACCCAGGCTGGCCTCATAGACCAGTTCCTTGCCGATAAACCCCAATAAGGGTGGAATACCAGCCATCGAAAGCGCCGCCAGCACGGTTCCAAACGCGATCATCGGCATCACTCGCAGCAAACCGCCGAGGCGATTGATGTCGCGCGTGCCGGTTTCATGATCAATCGCGCCTGCGATCATGAACAGCGCGCCTTTGTACAACGAATGCACCAGCAGGAACAACATCGCTGCTTCTGCCGCGATTTTCGTGTCCCAACCCAGCAGCGCCACCAGCAGCCCCAACGAACTCACGGTGGAGTAAGCGAGAATCCGCTTGAGGTCAACCTGCTTGAGCGATAGATAACCGCCAATCAGCATGGTCACCACGCCTACCCCGACCAGTAACAGCCGCCATTCGCTTGTGCCGGAAAGTGCCGGACTCAAACGCGCCAGCAGATACACCCCGGCTTTGACCATCGTCGCCGAATGCAGGTAGGCACTCACAGGCGTAGGGGCAGCCATTGCGCCCGGCAGCCAGAAGTGAAAGGGAAACTGTGCGGATTTCGTAAATGCACCCAGGCCGATCAGAATTAACAGTGGCAGATAAAGATCGCTCTGGTGAATCTTGCTGCTTTGCTCGGCCAGCGCGGAGATTTCCATGGTTCCAGTGACCATACCGAGCAGGATAAACCCGGCCAACATCGCCAACCCGCCTGTCCCGGTGACCAGCAGTGCACGCAGGGCCGCAGCCCGCGAATCAGCGTAATTGTGCTTGTAGCCGATCAACAGGTAGGAGCTGATGCTGGTGAGTTCCCAGAAAATGAACAATGTCAGCAGGTTATTCGACAGCACCAAGCCGACCATCGCAGCCATAAATATCAGCAGATAACTGTAGAAGCGTCCTTCCAGTGGATCGCCATGTAGATAGCCAGCCGCGTAGATAAAAATCAGCGTACCGATGCCGGTGATAATCAAGGCCATCATCAGGCTGAGGCCATCGAGCAAAAAGTATAAATTGACCGACAGCGTAGGCACCCAGGAATAAGCCGCCGTGATCGTTTCACCGTGCGCGATAGTGGGGAGTTGGATCGCGAAGAACAGGAACAGGCTGAGGGGTAAAAGCGCAAGGACCCATCCGGTGTAACGGTGCAGCAGGCGGTGTAGCAGAGGTGCAAAGAATGCCAGGGCAAAACCAGAGAAAACCGCGATCAGCATTGTAACATTCTACTTTCCGACCTCATCACCAACCGTATTCAGCTTGTTTTTTCGTCAATCTTGATATGAATTTGGCTATATTACCCAAATTTGCATCTAAAAAACAAATCTGCTGACCTACTAAACATAGGCAGCAGATTAGAATAACGCCAATGTCAATCTTAACGGAAACTACATTGGTGGAATTGTACAAATCAGCCGATTACAGATCAATCTCTGCGCGCAAGGCACGGCTGCCCGGTACATCCTCAATCTCGAAGCCGAATTTCTGGAACAGATAGCGCATGTGATCATGGTCTGGCAGAATGGCCGCCGAGATATGTTCCAGTCCTTCCGCCCGCCCTATTTCTAACTGGCGGTTCAGCAGTTCCGTGCCCAACCCCATCTTCTGGTAGGCGTCACTGATCACGACCGTGAATTCAGCGGTTTTTGTGCCATACAGTTTGCTGAGTCGCGCGGCGGCGATGATGGATTTCTCGCCTGTGCTGGGGTCTTCACGCTCGGTGACCAACACGATTTCACGATCATAATCGACAAAGCAGATGCGTGCCAGACGCTCATGCGAGATACGCTGGCTCAACTTAAGTGGGTCAAAGTAGCGCATGTAGACGGTTTCGTCAGACAGAGTCTCGTGGAACTTGACCATCATCGGCTCGTCTTCAGGCCGGATCGGGCGGATGGTGGCTTCGTCGCCATTTTTCAGTGTCCACTGGCTGCTGTACTGCGATGGATAGGGGCGGATCGCCACAGGCGTAATTTTTTCCGCTGGTGTGTCCGTCGGGTAGAGCAGCACGCGGGCATCCAGGGCCAGCAGACGCTCTGGTGAGGCCAGCAGCGGGTTGATGTCGATCTCTTTAATCCAGGGCTGCTCGACTACGATTTGGCTGAAACGTACCAGCAGTTGTTCCAATTCACTGATGTTGACCGAAGCACGTCCACGGACGCCCTGCAGCGCTTCGTAGATTTTGGTTTGTTCCATCATCCGCCGTGCCAGTGTGGTGTTGAGTGGCGGCAGCGCCAGCGAACGATCTTTGAACACCTCGACCAAGGTACCGCCGCTGCCGAAGAGCAGCACCGGCCCGAACTGCGGGTCTACAC
>JAIOHN010000265.1 GCA_019912985.1 Anaerolineae bacterium
ATTTCGGATCAGTAAACTGTTGGATCATCTGCATGTACGCCATGTGCCAGAAGATACGCTAAAGCGATTCGACCCCTCCCTGCGCTCCTTCACCAATGTCAACACGCCGGCAGAACTGGCCGAACTCGAAAAAGAACTGTCATCTCGGTAGCACGTGGTGTTCAGCATTAGCGACCTGTACGTAATACCCTTCTCCCTGGCAGGCAGGACAAACTGGCTCACCATCAACAATCTGTTCACGTTCATTGAGAATTTCCTCTCCACAGCGCGCACAGATCACCCGAACACCGGGTCGGCTGATGATCGCCTGCATTGAAACCGTAATTTGAACAGGCTGCCAACATAGCAGCATCTCGTCTGGCAACTGCTGATAAGCTTCTAATTGAGCATGCCACCGGCTTTTGGCATCAGGGACGAATTCGCGGGCGTAACGCCTGGATTCAGGGTGTGGATAGATGCGGATCGCCTGCTCCGTTTTGGTATCCACAAAAGTCACAGCAACTCTGCCAAAATCCATCAAGCGCAGAGTCCGGTGACCAAGCCAGCAGCCACTCGCCACAGAAACACCATCCGCGAAGCAGCCATCGGTTTCGACAAAAGCAAAAAGCCGCTTGTCCTTTTGCGGCAACGGCAGATTGAACAACTCCCCAGCCAGCATTCCCATTCGCACGCCAAGCACCTGGCGGGGACAAAGGTGATTATGCAACTGGGTTGTTTGCTCCAATAACGCATCTAAAGCTGTTGTCATCATGATCTCATCCAGGATTACAAACTCAAACCCTATTGTAAATTCACGCTTGTTGCCTACCGAAGTGATTATCCACATTAAATCTATGGACAAGTCTCTTAAATAGAAGCTCTCAGGGTTGACCAGGGCTGGACCGTTTCAAAAAAGTGTTGCTCAGGCTAAAATCAAATATGATCGAGAATTATGATCAGGTTTCTGTCGTTAGCACCCAACACGGTCAACCGTGTTGGTTTTGTTCCAAATAAGCGTTCTTCAGAAAAAACCTGCACGTGATCAGCAACCTGGAAGCCAAAGATTCAGTAGATAATGGAGGTTGTTTCAGGTTTCTTCCACTTTATAGGCTGGTATGCCCCTGTGAAATTTTACGCTAGCAACCAATGAGGTACAGATGAGACAGCTCCTTCGCTACCTAAAACCCTATTGGAAAGCGGCGGTGATTGCACCACTGTTGATGGTGCTGGAAGTCGCTATGGATCTGATGCAGCCGCGAATGATGCAGCGAATCATCGATCAAGGCATTCAGTTTAAGGACCAGACGCTGGTGCTGGAAACTGGCATTATTATGATTGGGTTTGCACTTCTGGGTGCCGTGGGCGGCATCGGCTGCACAATTTTCGCGGTCCGTGCGGCTATCAATACCGGCACCGACTTACGCAGCAGTGTCTATCGCAAAATTGCGACCTTTTCTTTCGGCAACCTGGACCGGCTTGGCACAGGGCAGTTGGTGACGCGGTTGACGAATGACATTACTCAGGTGCAGGATGTCATCCTGATTGGGCTGCGTATTTTAGTCCGTGTCCCGCTGATTGGGGTTGGCAGCCTGATTATGGCCTACCTGACCAGCCCACAGCTCACGTTAATCGCCCTTCCCCTCATCCCCCCTATCCTGATCATGTTGTGGTTTATTATCCGCCGGGCGTATCCACTTTACACAAAAGTCCAACTTAGCCTGGACCGTGTGAATACGGTGATTCAGGAAAATCTCGCCGGGGTACGAGTGGTGAAAGCTTTCGTTCGGGAAGAGCATGAAAAAGAGCGATTTGGCGACGCCAATGTCAGCCTGACCACCAATTCCATCCGTGCGATGAATTTGACAGCCATCACTTCCCCGGTGATGCTTCTCTTACTCAATATAGGGACCGCAGCGGTCATCTGGTTTGGCGGCATCACCGTAAGCCAGGGCGATATGACTGTCGGCGAAATCATTGCCGTGATTACCTATTTGACCCAGATGCTGTCCACCCTGGTATCAGTCAGTATGCTGCTGATGCGCATCTCACGCGCCCAAGCCTCCGCCGACCGTGTCGTCGAAGTTCTGAACGGTGTTCCCGATGTACGAGATCGCCCCAACGCACTACAGGAATTTCATACACAGGGGAGAGTCGCCTTCGAAAATGTGACCTTCGGCTATGGGGAACCGGTGCTCAAAGATGTTAGTTTTGTGGCTGAGCCAGGGCAAACGGTTGCCATTTTAGGCACAACTGGCTCAGGGAAGACCAGTCTCGTACACCTCATTCCACGTTTTTACGATGTCAATGCTGGACGCGTCACCATTGACGGCATTGATGTGCGTGACATCAGCCAGGCCACGCTGCGTTCGCAGATCAGTGTTTCACTCCAGGAAGCGGTTTTGTTTTCGGGAACGATCACCGAGAATATTCGGCAGGGAAATGCCACCGCTGATGATGCAGCAATCGAGGTCGCAGCGCAAGCAGCACAGGCGAAAGAGTTTATTGATCAACTCCCCGAAGAATACGAAACTCACATTGGACAGCGCGGGGTTAATCTCTCAGGTGGGCAAAAACAACGTTTGGCGATTGCCCGCGCACTGGTGCGTCAACCCAAAATTCTAATTCTTGACGACAGCACCAGTGCTGTGGACATGGAGACCGAGAGTCGGCTTCAGCGAGAACTCAGCAAGATCATGCATAATCGCACATCGTTTGTTGTCGCTCAACGCATTAGCACCGTACTCAGCGCCGATAAGATCCTGGTGTTGGATAATGGTCGGCTGGTCGCCGAGGGCACTCATGCGGAGCTCATTCATTCCAGTCCGGTTTATCGCCAAATCTACGAGTCACAGCTAGGAGCGCCAGAGCATGTCTCAACAGAAACCTGAAATCCGGCTCGGCCCACAGCGCGGCATGCCTGAAATGGGTTCCACAGCCCGCGCGCAGGATACTCGTGGCACACTCCGCCGTCTGTGGGGTTATTTATCCCGGCAGCATGGACTGCTTATCGCTGTAGTGATTCTGGTCGCCCTTGCAACAGGGTTCAATTTGCTGGTCCCTTACCTGATTGGTGTAGCCATCGACCAGTACATTTCAGTTGGCGATCTATCTGGCCTGGCGCAGATTGTTATTTTCATGCTGGTGATCGCTGTCAGCTACGGCGGTGTGACATGGTTGTATCTCATCTTGATGAATCGGGTGTCACAGTATACCGTGCGCGATCTGCGCACTGATCTCTTCGCCAAGCTCCAAACCCTACCGCTGCGCTTCTTTGACCAACGACCACATGGCGAACTCATGAGTTACCTGACCAATGACGTGGAAAACATCAGCATCGTCCTTGCCGAAAATGTGACCACATTCCTCTCAAGTCTGCTGGTGGTGAGTGGGATGGTCATCCTCATGCTGCTGATCAACGTGCCTCTCGCCATTGTCAGCTTCATCATCCTCCCAACCACAGCCTACTTTACCCGTTATGTCGCAAAGCACACGCGCAAAGGCTTTCGTGATCAGCAGGAGGCGCTCTCGCGTCTCAACGGTCAGGTTGAAGAGACAATTGCCGGTGGCAAAGTCATCCGCGCTTTTGGACGTGAGCAGGCAACGATCGACGACTTCATTGAGAAGAACGAGCAGCTCCGCCATGCGGCCATTTATGCACAGACCTATGGCGGGTTGATGGGTCCCGGCAACAATATGATTTACAACATTAGCTTCGTTTTGATTGCCAGCGCTGGCGGATGGTTAGCGCTGCATGATCTGGTTTCTGTAGGCGTGATTGCTACCTTCCTCACCTATACGCAGCAGCTTCGCCGTCCCATAGGGGATCTTGCCAATATGTTTAATACGATCCAATCAGCACTTGCGGGAGCCGAGCGCATCTTCACTATTCTGGATGAAAAGGCGGAAATCGAGAATACGCCTGATGCACTTGCGCTTGATGAAGCTCGGGGAGCGGTCGCGTTCGAAGATGTTTCCTTTGGCTACCGTGCTGATGTACCTATCCTGAAGCATATCCGCCTTGATGTAGAACCCGGCAAGACTATCGCCCTGGTGGGGCCAACCGGCGCGGGAAAAACAACCATCATCAATTTACTATCCCGCTTCTACGAAGTTGACTCGGGAGCAATCTGCCTGGATGGCAATGATATTCGTATCATTGACAAATATGATCTGCGCCAACGGCTGGGCATTGTGCTACAAGACACCTTTCTCTTTTCAGAAACGGTCATGGAAAACATCCGGTATGGCCGCTTGAACGCAACTGACGACGAGGTGATTGCTGCTGCCCGCCTGGCAAATGCCGATCATTTTATCTCTCGGCTTCCAAATGGCTATCACGAAATGCTCTCGGAGCGAGCAGAAAATTTAAGCCAGGGACAGCGCCAACTCCTGGCAATTGCGCGAGCAATCCTGGCCGACCCTGCGATTCTCATCCTGGATGAAGCAACCAGCAGTGTTGACACTCGCACAGAGATTCAGGTGCAGGAAGCCATGCACCGGCTTATGCATGGGCGTACCAGTTTTGTGATCGCGCATCGTCTCAGTACGATTCGCAACGCAGATTTAATCCTGTTTATCCGTAACGGCGAGATTGTCGAACGAGGCACCCATGATGAGCTGCTGGCACAGTGTGGCTTTTACTACCAGCTTTATACCAGCCAGTTCAAAGCCAACTCAACGCCTGCATCTGGATGAGGTGACAGCAGCATTCAATACCTGTGCAAATCAGACCGATCTCACTGCGAAGGTATTTTCGGCTGTTTCATCAATCCCTTTCAGCTCAATTTCAACACCAGCGGTATTTGCTTGCAGCTTTCCATCATAGAAATCAATTGGGACACGGCCGAATATGATTTCTCCGTCCATGACATGATCAATCACTGGCATCTGGTTAACCGTGAACGTTCCCCGACCTGGCAGCAGGAGCTTAAAGAAAGATCGGTGGAGAACCCGGCCATCACCCAACGATATGAGGGTTGAAGGATTGAAGGCTCGGTATACCTGCCCCGGATTCTTGTATCGTATCCGCAGGATGCCGGGCTGTTCGAACAGCTTCAGATCTGGGGCAATCTCCGCTTGAAGATGTTCCAGCGCGGCTTCTTCAGCATCTCGTAACGCTTTATAATTCAGTCGATCAAGATCAATCGAGAGATCCTGATTTTCAACGGCTAAATCGCCCGGTGATGCGCCACTTTCCAGGCGAGTAGTCCAATTGGGAACAACTTCCTCCAGCAACCAGCAGAGCGCAGCGCCAACTTTATAGAATCGAGACCAGCCTACCCCAACATTATCCAAGGTTGGATCAATGTCAAAGAGTGCTTTACGCGCCTTTTGCTCCACAAAAGATGCAGTCCCTTCATTGCGCTCAAGGAAGCGTTCATAGCCTAAAAGGCTGTCATGACGGGAAAGCTGCGCACGACGCAGCGATGTGAGTTGCCCCAGCCAGCTCAATTTCTGCGCTGCTGACCAGTGATCATGCTCAAGCACCTCCACTTCCAGGCGGCACAATGTCCGATACTCAACATCGAGATCAGGATAAAACGCCATCGCCATAAACATATCGGCTTGCATTGGCGCAAAATGATGGTGTTGAAAGACGTGAAAACCCTCGTGATAGGCCAGGGGTAGGATAGATTGCTCATCTCGACACTGGTTGACCGGGATGATCGCCGTTTCAACATCGTTGATCGGCACGCTGGTTGCAGCCATCAAATTATCAGGGCGCGTATCCGGCGAGTTAGGATGCCCGATATAGCTGACATGCTCATCGTCATAAACAGCAAAAGGAATATCGCTGATGCGGTATCCCGGCCAGGTAGATATTGATGGACCACTTCTGGCAGCACGAATGATGTCCGTAACCGCTGAAAGTTGCATAGGCTTTTTCACCTGATTTTTCGCAGTAAATTTTAGCCATCTTCAAACACAAGTGGCAACAACATTTTCAAGGCACCAGGATTTCAACGGCGGGCTTTGGTGTGTAATCGCTGTACCACAACCCGAAATGATGTTCAGCATTATCGACACTTGGGCAGTTCGGTGGGATACAGGTGGCATCCGTGGGAAAGTCAAAAGCTGTCCAGATAAGCCACCCGGCTATATCAGTGTCCAGCACCACATCAATGATACCCCGTATCGTACGTGCCTGCGCCTCAGCATCCATGCGCTGGGTGCTGTAGCCAAATTCTTGCAGTAGGATCGGCTTATCGGTCGCATCCTGCATCGAAAGGATACGGTCATGTGCCTCCGGCGCACCAACCCAGTGATGGAAGCTGACAAAATCGACATACGGGGCAGTCGATTCATTATCGTATAACCAGCCTGCTGTGATAAGGTGATTGGTATCCAACTCACGGACTGAATCAGCGGTTTGCTCTAGCCAGGCCAGCACCTGCTCACGCGTAAATCTAGCTGGGATGGAATTGTGTGTGCCATAATCAATGTCACCTTCATTCCGCAAATCCCAGGCCAGTATCGCGGCTTCATCGTGATAACGATCAATAATAAAATTCGTCTGCGCCACCACATAAGGTGGATTATCGTACAGTGGATAATCGACCAGATCAGGCAAATCATTGAGGGTGATAATCAGCCGAAAGCCGTGTGCTGCTGCCTGCTGAATCATGCCATCCAGACGCGCAAACCCATCCGCAAGGGGTACTGCGCCGCTTCCAGGGCAGGTAAACAATGCCTCGTTCCACAAAAAGATGCGCAGCGTATTGAGCTTCGCGGCTTGCAGTATAGACAGTTCGTGATCGATGGTCGTCAGATCAGCTTCAGTCAGAAAACGTCGCCAGGGGTATCTTGCGGGATAGTAATTTATCCCACGTGCAAGGTAAGTTTCACCAGCAAGCACAAAATGACTGTTTTGAACCGCAACAAATTCATCCGTTTCTGTGGGTTGATAAGGAGGCAGCGCACTGAGTGCGGCTTCGATCTCTGCTTCAGTGCATGTCGGTAGTGAGCGAGGTGCTTTTGCAGGCACCACAAGATACAGCAAAATCACAAGCAGACCAACACCCATCGCACACGGTATATATTTATACATAAAGCTGTGCAACCCATACGCGCCACCACCCGAAGATCAAACAGGTGATCCTATTACTTCTCCGCTGGCGCATAGATAA
>JAIOHN010000266.1 GCA_019912985.1 Anaerolineae bacterium
GCCCCATAGGCAGCAACTTAAGGGGTAAGGGCATCAAAAAGGTGCCAGAGTTGGAAAGCAGAAGGGGCCTTGCGCCGAGAAGAGCGATGACCAACACGCGCCAAATCGTGCTGGATGTCGTGCAAGATCAGGTTCAGGCGACGAACCGATGAGATCGCACGTAAAAGTCGAAAGGCGTGAGGACGGATGATACGCAAAGCTTGTACAGCGCTCAAGCGGAGATGCTGCCAGCCGGTGACTAAAAAGATCCAGTGGGCAATCAAGACGGCCAAGAGCTTGGCATAAAACTCACATTGCTGGCGCAAAGGATTGGTCGAGCGCGAATGGGTGAGACGGGCATGAGACTTCCAGAGTTTGAAAATTAACTCGATTTGCCAGCGACTGCGGGCTAAGATGTGGGCTTGCTCAAAGGTGAGGTGGGGAATGGAGGTCAGATAAATCGTCCAATGAGCGAGCATCTCTTTGAGGATGGACACGGGATGTTGCCGTCGCCGCAGTTCTTTGAACTGTTCTTGCCGCTGTTGGTAAACCGCATCGGATACCCGTTGGGCGACCAAATAGGCACAGACCCGATCCCGTTTCCCCATCTGAACGGGGAAAGAGACCCGATCACTGAGTTGCTGGTTGAGAGCAGCAAGCAGGTCAAGGGGCTGTCCGGCTGCGTCATACAGCCAAGTGCCGATCTTGAAGCGACTTAACCAGTAAACCCCAGCTTCATTCCAGGTCTGAAAGCGTTTGAGACTGAAAAAGCCTAAATCACCGATATGCAAGTCACCAGCGTTCATGACCTGTTCCATGACTCTTGCTCGTTGGTCATGGGTTCGCGCTTCTTCGAGGGTGATTTGGAGTTGACCATGCTTTAATTCCAGTCGCGCCGCCAGTTTCTCGCGTTTATCACCAACGCGTGTTTGCGAACAATCGGTCAGATACACCGCCTGAAACGAACTGAAACACCCTTTGGGATCCTCACTTCTCAAGATGATCTTGACGGCTTCTTCCACGAGCCTCCGCATGAACACCACGGCTTCTTGGGTAAAGCGTTTGTCCAACCCTTGCCGACTGACTTCCATTCCCGTTTGGATGGCGGCATGATGTAATTGATTGCGGGTCGCATCGGGACAGTTGAGCCATCCTAATACCGTACTTTGAGCAAAGCCTGCTCCGCTGATTTGGCGCTTCCTACGGACGAATCCCGTTTCATACGCCAACCGAGTTGCCGTTTCGGTTAACAACGATTGGATAACTGGACACAATTCGGTTATGGTAGTCATAGGAAAGCACTTTTCTTTGTTGGTTTTGGTTAACTCAAAGATTAGCGCTTTCCTTAAGTTGCTGCCTATGGGGCACGACATGGCGTGCCCCTACAATTCCCTTTTCTGCCTTATTCTTCCAGCAAATCGCTGCCGCGCCGGACAATCCGGTCTCCAAAGCGATCTCGCAGGTCATCCAATGTTGATTCGAGGCGGCGGTCTTCTTCCGCAGGTGGCGCATCCCACAGGCTAAGTTGATGGTCACCTTCCTCGAAGCCGCTCATGCCCACGCCGATGAGCCGCACAGGCCGATTTTTGATCCAGGTTTTCTCAAATAACTCTAACGCGGCGGCGTAAATCTCGTCATCATGCTGGGTGGGCATATTCAGGGTGATTTGCCGTGTCAGGGTCGTAAAGTCCGCCCAGCGCAGCTTGATTTTGACCGTTTTCCCACTCAAACCATCTTTGCGCAACTGGCGACCGACACCATCGGATAGCTGGCGCAGGGTGCGCTTGAGGGTATCGGCGTCACGGAGGTCGTGGGTAAAGGTCGTCTCTTTGCTGACCGATTTGGTTTCGCTTTCGGGTTCGACCGGGCTGTCATCAATGCCGCGCGAACGCTGCGCTAAATCGGCTCCATGCTTGCCGAAGCGCTTTTCCATGTCATCGGCGGGCCAGCGGGCGATGTCCCCGATAGTTTTGATGCCGAGGCGCGCCAACTGGTCGGCGGTTTTCGGGCCGACGCCCCAGAGTTCGCGGACGGGCAGGGGAGCCAGAAAAGCCGCTTCCTGACCGGGCGGAACGACGGGGATGGCATAGGGCGGGGCATCACGGGTTGCGCCCGATTTGCCGATATTGTTGGCGACCTTCGCCAGCAGTTTGTTGCTGGCGACGCCGAGCGAGGAAGGCAGGCCGAGTTCATCGCGGATGGCGGCCTGCAACCGGCGCGCCAGGACTTCGGCATCATCGCGCAGCAGAGTCACATCCAGAAAGGCCTCGTCAATCGAGATTTGTTCGACCAGCGGCGTCAGGTTGTCGAGCAGCGCCATCACCTTACGCGAGGCTTTGCCATATTCTCCATGCTTGGATGGCACGATGATGAGCGCCGGACACAGGCGGACGGCCTGCGACATGGGCAGGGCGGAGCGCACGCCGAAACGCCGCGCGGCATAGGAACAGGAGGCGACCACGCCGCGTTCATTGGGACGGCCACCGACGGCGAACGGCTTCCCGCGCAGCGAGGGATCGCGCTGTTCCTCGACGGCGCAGAAAAAAGCGTCGAGATCGAGGTGCAGGATTTTGCGAACTTTTTGGGAAGCCATGAAATAGTCTTCAGTCGATAGTCGTTAGCTTATAGTCAAAATACAAAATCAAGCAGAACTGTATCGGCGACGGCGGCGAAAGGGTCTGCCGTCGCTCAATTTCCCCTCAACATCGGCGGCGGAAATCGTCTGATACGGATTCTGCGGCAAATGCTGCAAATTCTGCAATTGCAACGCCCGGTTTTTGCAGATTGTGCAACACCATTGTAGCCGTTCCCCCTGATTTCCAAATCTATACTGCACCGATTTGCGCGATTTTCGCAATAAACCGCCGAGGTTACTGAGCCAAAGTACCCTCAAAAGGGGGTATTGCAGCAAATGAGGGGCGTTATTGCAAAAATCGGCATTTTTGACATCAAAATGGCGGCCATACGGGAGCCATATGCTGGAAAAGGCTGCGAATGTGTGCCGCGGCCATACTTGCCATAAATGTCGTTCCACGATGCTTTTCGCAAACTCAACTCCGCTTCCCACGAAGCCACTGTCTGCGTGAATCTTAGCACAGGTTGGATGGGAAAGGTGAAACATTTGTTGGTACATTTGTTTCGATTTTGAGGGAAGGGCGGTTGGAATTGGGTTTGTTTTAGGCGGCAACTTCGCAAGCAGTGAACAGCTATACGTGGGATAGAGCTAACCGTCTCGTCGAGTGGGACAACGGCGTGGCCGCTGACTTGACCACCTATGCCTACGACGGATTGGGCAACCGCAGCCTTTGCGTGCTGGCTGAGCCGGGATCGAGGGGTGCTTATTCCGTTTTGAGGGCGATGACGG
>JAIOHN010000025.1 GCA_019912985.1 Anaerolineae bacterium
TCCTCAGCCATGCCCATTTGTCGATAATAGCGCTCCGCCTCCCGCCAGCATTGGATTGCCTGCGCAATTTCTCCCAAATCCTCATAAGCGATACCAAGATTGCGCTGCGTCTTGGCGTAATCCAGTGGCGCAGCCTCTGCGGTTTGGTACACCAGCGCCGCCTCGAAAGCCGTAATCGCCTTTCGCAGGTTCCCTTCCCGGTCTTCGATCTCGGATAGGTTCCCGTAGGCAGTCCCCAGGTTGTTCTGCGTCATGGCGTAATCCAGCGGTGCGGCCTCTGCGGTTCGGTACACCAGCGCCGCCTCGTAAGCCGCAATCGCCCGCCGCAGGTTGCCCTCCCGATCTTCGATCCCAGATAGGTTACGGTAGGCAATCCCCAGGTTGTTCTGCGTCATGGCGTAAGCCAGCGGCGCGGCCTCTGCGGTTCGGTACACCAGCGCCGCCTCATAAGCCGCAATCGCCCGCCGCAGGTTGCCTTCCCGCGCTTCGATCTGCGATAGATCCCGGTAGGCATTCCCCAGGTTGTTCTGCGTCGTGGCGTAATACTGCGGTGCGGCCTCCTCAGTGTAGTACACCAGCGCCGCCTCGTAAGCCGCAATCGCCCGCCGCAGATTCCCTTCTCGATCTTCGATCTTAGCAAGATCGCTGTAGGCATTTCCCAGGTTGTTCTGCGTCATGGCGTAATCCAGCGGCGCGGCCTCTGGGGTTCGGTACACCAGTGCCGCCTCGAAAGTCTTAATCGCCCGCCGCAGGTGCTCACGCTTGTTGCCAGTCGGCATTGCCTGATAAGTTGCTCCCAAACTGTTCTGTGCGTTAGCCCACAGCGCTTTATCCGGGTGCGCCTCTAATTTTTTGACGACCCGTTTTATCCATTCTAAACGTTGTCCAAAGCGTCCCCGGTTGCTCAGGAAATTCCCACAGGCATTTCGTAACCACAGTGCATTCTCCCCATCCCCATTTGCCAGCGCCCATTCAAACGCCGTCTCCAGGTTGGCACTCTCCACATCCAGCCGGGCATAATCTTGTTTGTTTTCGTGTTGTAATGCCAACATAAAATAATAATTGTAGTGTGGAGGATACCCAGCCTCATCGGTCCCAATCACTTCTGCCACCAGTGGATCGATGCTGTAACGCTCTATTTCAAGGTCATGGGATACGAAGTGATAGTGTTGCAGCATTCGCAATGAGTCCCGCATATCATCCTGTGGAGTAGGCGCACAGATCGCTTCTGCGGCTGCAAACGTAAATCCGCCCTGGCAAACGGTCAGCCGCCGCAGCACCCGCGCAGCCGTCTGGCCCTGCCCTGCGGTCTGCATCTGTTCAAATGTTTTGCCAATGATTTCGTGCAGCGCGTCTTCAACATCATGTCCCTTCAGCGCGGCGAACTGCGCAATCACATCCGCTTTCGTGTCCGTGCGCATCAGCGCCACGGCCCATTCAATCAGGCGCGGATGGTACTGTGCTGCTTCTGCAATCGCTTCAGCTTGGGTTTCCAGGCCTCTGACCTCGAACACGGCACCCATATCCAGCACCACCTGCCGCGCGGCCTGCTCGTCCAACTTATGCTGATCCAGATTGTAAGCTTTTTTGACCTTGATTTCAGACCATTCGACGCGGCTGGTCAGCAGCACTTTTGCCCCTCGGTTGCACAATCGCTCGATCAGTCTGATGTGGCTTGTTCGTTGTTCGGGGCTGGTGATTGATTCGGCGTTGTCCAGCACCACTAGGCATTGGGCCAGGGCTGGAACATCCAGCAGGTCGTCTTCGGGGGTGGTCAGGTCCATCCCCAGGTGCTTGCATAGCAGTTCGCGGATGCCGTCAGGATGGCTGTTCGCGCTGCACACGTACCACACCGCGCTGCCCACGCCATCCCATGTCTGCGCGATTTCATACGCCAACCGCGATTTGCCTCTGCCGCCCAATCCTGAAATAAACACCGGTTGCTGATGTGTGAGCTTTTCCTGCACCTCCTCAAGGGCTGCTTCACGCCCGCTGATCGGCACTGCCCGCAGTATGGGCGCCACATCCCCGGTCACTCGTCGCTTCGGTGCGGGTGGCTTTGCCGGCGTTATTTTGGGCGGCTCAGGGATAGGTTGTGTCGGCTTTTTATTTATTACTTCTCGCCGCCACAGATCGAGTTGTGCTAGATCTGCAAAATGAGAAACAAGTCCAAAGTAGATCAAGAAAAAGACGACAAAAAAGCCTGTTAGGAACAGTAGAAAATTATCTTTTAGAAATGTGCCAAAATCAAAGGGCAGACTTAGAGTTAAGCCCAGGCCTATAATAATTACAAAGGCGGCTATGGTAATAAGAAGCGCAATTCCTGAGTTCCGTTTATTCACTTCTTTGCTCCCTGCACTTCAAATCATTATCGCATAGCATCCGCGACACTGCTATAACAGTCTGACTTACAATTTTACATTGAATGCCTGTGCCGCAAACTTTTTGACTTTTTTATCTCATTGCTCATTGCTTTCTACTTGTTGCTATATTCGTACCAAATAGGGACATATGACCGGACATATGTCCACCTTTTTCTGCCCATTTTCTTGTATCATGAATGAGAACGCATGTGCGTATAACACGCCGCGATGAATCGTAGGGGCGACCTGTCAGGTCGCCCCGTGAGAAGGATGTCACTTGTGAACTATTTTGCGTGGATTTCCCGCCGTTTTCCCGCTGGAATCACGGCCCGGCGGCAACAACACCCTGCGTTCCTGCCGCCGGCCCCCCCTCTGCCGCCGCCGCCGAGCCTTAACCGCCACCGCGTGGATCGGGGAAGGCGTTGCCGAACGAGCCGGGAACCTGGGTCGGTACAGGTGGGGGTGGCACATCATAATCAATCGGCAGTGCGTTGATAATCGCCTCTGTGTCCAGTGTGATCAGCGCCGCCCAGCCAATGCCGGCCTCACTCTGGATTTTCACCCACGGGCTGTAGGGACTGCGCGCCAGCAGCGTCACTTCCGCCCCCGCCGTCAGATTGTACGCCAGCGCGAAACTGACATCCGGCGCGCGCCGCACGTTAATTCCCGCAGGTGCGATCACCCGCGCAAGCTGCCCCATCAGGCCGTAGCGCTGTGGCATCTGCGGCGTGGCTTCGTAGACCGCCTGAATATCGCCCACATTTTGCACCAGCAGATCGGCGAACATCCAGCCGGTTTCGCCCGTGTTGAGGCGCACATGATACCAGTCGCCGCTGGGATTACGACCCAGCACACTCAGCACCTCTCCGGCGGGAACCTGCCCAAGCAGCGCCCCACTGACCGAGGGTTCCGCCCGCACATTGACCAGCCCGCGCGTGCTGACATAACCCGGCTGCGGCAGCAGCACTGGCACATCCAGCAGCGCCACCGGCACATTCTGAATCAGGCTGGTGTCCATCAATTCCGGCACTGAGGGCGGCCCGATAGGGGTGAAATAATCGCCGCTGTTGTAGGCAACCGTCACCTGTTCGCCCAGTGGCATCTGCTGTTCCTGGCCTTTCGACAGCACGCGCGCTGAGCCAGATAGGGTAAGAAACAGCGTGGCGGAATCCTGTGTTTCCACCATCAGCGTCCCGTTGAGGATGATGGACACACCGTTGACGACAAAGTTAGTGGACTGATCAATGGGTGTTTGGGCGATGAATACATTGTGCGGGGCAATCCCGCAAACTGGCGCGCTGCTGCCGGTCACGACGACCATTGACTGCCACGGCGGAAAATCGGGCGGCGACACATCCATGACCGCCACATGCCCCACCAGCAGCCCGGTCAGCGCCAGTGGATCACTCAGACGCAGCCAGGCGACACCGCCGTTGCTGCTTTCCAGGCTCAGCGGTGCAGTTTGCAGCAGATCGACTTCTTGCGCTTCGACCAGCGCGCCGATAGAGGAGAGGGCGCTGCGCACAGGGCCATCCGGCTGGACCAGGGGCGCTCTGCCGCCGTTGCAGATGTAGCCGGTTGGCCCAGCGACACACGCATCACTGGCAGTCGTCCACACCTGCTCCAGAATGGGGCTGCACGTCGCGTCACTGACCTCCATGCTTTCATCCTGTGCCACAGCCAGGGCGGAAACCAGCAAAAGGGCGACAATAGCGATCATCAAACGTATTCGCAAGTAAGTACCCTCATGTTAACAATCCGCAATACATTGTAGCAGACATTCATGCGGTCGGGTCAACATTATGGTACACTTCGAAAATCCTAATGGAGAGAGTATTTTTGTGTCTTTAGCCAACGATCCGCCCATGCGCCTGCTGCTGGGTTTTCAGCAGAATTTCCCCAACCACACGGCGGATTGGGTCGTCCAGGTGCCGGGCCGCGAGATGTGGGTCGCCGCCTCGCTGCACCTGCAGCCGGATTTCACCCTGCTTCTGGCCGATTCTGGTCAGCGAACCAACTTCAATCTGCGCAGTGCCAAGCTCAAAACCACCGTCTTGCAGCGACCATTGCCCTTATGGGCGCGTTATCCTGCTGGCGTGCTGCTGGCGCTGCGTGATAACGGCCTCTCGCTCAACGGCGGGATGCAGGCCGCGCTTGCCGGGGAAGAACCTGTCGGGCCGCGCTACGATTACGCGTTGGGGATGGCGGTCGCCGCGTTATGCTACGCC